>JAISZO010000100.1 GCA_031269105.1 Planctomycetaceae bacterium
CCGGCATACGTTCCGTTTGCGGCAGGTAAAGAAAGCGGCAGCAACGTTAGCGGTGATACCGTCTGCTCTTCAGCAAAAAGAATTTTATTGCCAAGACAAAACAAACATAAACAAAGAAACAATTTCATGTGTTTCATATTTTTTCTCATTAGAGAACTTCTAATAACTCTTTTTGGGCGACTATTTATTAGAACTTTTTTTATTGATATTTCCATTCGAGGACGCCGCCGCTCATTTCGTCCTGTAACTGAATCTCCATTCGCAGACCGCGCGTTTCCACCGTGTCGAATTGGACTGTATTGTATTGATCTTTTTTAACGCCAAACGTTTCGGCAGTTTTAACCGGTTTCCACTGATCGCCGTCAAGATAAGAAAGCGTCCACGATTTCGGAACACGACAACCGCCTTTACCGGCGTCGTCAAACCAATAAACGGAACTTTGTGAAACTTTTATTGTTTTGCCAAAATCAACCTCAACCCATTCCGATGTTCCTTTGTGATTCCAAAAAGTTAATCGCGGAATCGAATGATCGTTGGAATTTTTCGGCTCAATTCCGTCAATTGCCGCATCCGTTGAATCGTTCGGAAAACAGAACGACGCGGAAATTTCCGTTTCAATTTCATGTTCCAATTCCGAATCAGGACGTAACATTTCCGATTTCAAATCCGCGTAAAGTTGTTCGCCTGTCGAAACCGGTTGTGTTTTGGAAAGTCCTTGCTGCCTAACCCAAACATTCATCGCACCCATTGCCCGATGATCCCACGCATAATAAGGTACCGCCGTTAATTCCCGTCCGTCAGCATTTTTACATTTCAGTACAACAATTCCGCCAAGCAGGTCTTTTCGGAATTCTTCCTTAAATTCAGGATCACTCGCCAAATTGATTTTCAGAACAGGAACTTCGTTATCGACTTGTTCGAAACAATAAATAAGCGGTCCCCGTTGAATCGCAACACGTCCGTTGTCCGCCGTAACTTTCGGATTGGCAACGATGCGTCTGATTTGCAAAGGAAAATCCATCGTTATCTTTTCAGCGCCGACAGGTTGTTTCCAATCGACGTGATAAGTAACACTGTAATTTCCGTTAACAGTTCCCAACCATTGTGGTTGGCGAAGTTTCACATCAAATGTTCCTGTTATACCGGGTTTCGGCTTACGGTCAAACTTAAAATTTACAACACCGTCCCAAGGATAATTTGTCGTTTGTGTTATCGTAACTTCTCCGTCAGGCAAGTGAATTGTTGCTTTTCCGGCAATATATTGATTCACATAAATCGTATTACCGGCAACCGTATATTGATAACCCGGCAACGACGGCAAAAATCGAATCACGTTTGTCGGGCAACATGCACAACTAAAAAACGGTTGCCGATGATGATTGCCGATACTTTCGAGCGGATTCACGTAGAAGAAACTTTTCCCGTCCCGACCAATACCGGACAACACGCCGTTATATATTGCCCGTTCGACAACATCGGCATACTTCGCATCGCCGTGTAACAAATTCATCCGATGCGCCCAAAATACCAATCCGATAGCGGCGCACGTTTCGCAATACGCTGTGCGGTTCGGCAATTCATAAGCGTTACCGAATGCCTCGCCTTCATGTCTTGCTCCGATACCGCCGGTAATGTACATTTTTTTGTTCACAACATCGTTCCACAAACGATCCATTGCGTCAATCAATTCTTTATCGCCGGAATAAGCGGCGTTATCGGCAACGCCGGCGTAAAGATAAACCGCCCGAACCGCATGACCGACAATCTCCGACTGTTCCCGAACCGGCTGATGATCCTGCTGATAAGTACCGGATATTTTATCGTTACGTTTCGATTGATCGCCGCGAAGATCGACAAAATATTTCGATAACGTTAAATATTTTTCCTTGCCGGTCCATTGATAGAGTTTTATTAAAGCGAGTTCAATTTCTTCATGTCCCGGAACAGCAAATTTTGGCGATTTTTGTACGCAAAAAACATCAATAATATGATCGGCGAATTTTTCCGCAACATTTAACAGCGTTTCTTTACCGGTTGCCTGTTTGTAGGCGACGGCGGCTTCGATCAAATGTCCGGCGCAATACAATTCATGTTTGCCGATTTGCGTCCATTTTTTATCTTGTTCCCGCAACGAAAAATACGAGTTCAGATAACCATTGGGTTGTTGTGCGGCGGCAATCCATGCAATCACGTCATCGGCTTGTTTTTCCAGAGCCGGATCAGAACGATCGGCAAGAGAATACGCCGTACCTTCGAGAAATTTATAAACGTCGGAATCGTTAAAATAAATTCCTTCAAAATCGCCGTCCTGCAACTTTGCGGCTTTCGCAAAATTGGTAAAGCGTCCTGTTTTTTCGCACCATTCGTAGTTATGCGGAATCGAAATTTCCCGATTCGTTTTCAATCGCGGCGACCAAAAGTCGTTGTCGAATTTAACAGCCGTAAACGGTACGGCTTGAAATTTCAAATGTTTCGGAGCGTTCTCTTGCGCAAACGCGGTTCCCGCCGCGAAGAGAGCAAGACAGATTGTTTTTAAGATTGTTTTTTTCATTGTTAAATCCTAATGGTTGAAGATTTGCTTTTGATTAAAATTTGATTAACTCGGCAATTGACGTCGATTATTGACCATTGATTAAAATACTTTGAAAACGAATCAAAACGTAAAAGTTGTTCCAGTATAATGGTTGTTCTCATAAATAGCAAGACAGGTTGACGCAACAAAATCAATCATGAAAACATATTGCGTTTTTATTTTTAGTCTCATAAGGAACGCGATTTTCAGGCGAACATACTTTCAACACGTGTTGAACTCCCGCCGCGGTCTCATGAATTAACATGATTAACAGGAGAGTTTGGAATAAAAAATCTTGTCAATCCTGTCAATTAAATATTTCTATTTTTCAATCTCAAACGTTTCTTCAACCGGCGAATCCGGTTTGATTTCCACTTTCAAAGGCGTTTGCGAGACGTCGGAATATTTTTTCGGAACAATTGGCGGGCGTTTTGCCGCTTCCGCGTCGAGTTTTGCGACGTGCGCTTGCCGTGCGATGTAATCCAGTTTCTCTAATTCTTCAGGCGGCGTCGGGTCTTTAAGCGGCGGTAGCGATTTGTCGATAGTCACTTTAAATGTTCCTTCCGGAGCGCCGGGTTCGGTGAAATTCGTATAAGACGTGTGAATTACCGCAACGCCTTGCGCGTCGGTTGTCGCACCGACCGCCCAGTTGCCGCCGGAACCTGCCGCCGACGTTAATATCACCATCGCGTCTTCGAGAGGCGTTCCGCTTTTTGTTACTTTAATCGTGCAGGGATAAACCTTGGGCCAACCGTCCGGCAACTTCTTTCCACAACCAGAAAACAGCGAGACAAGTAACGCAAGTAATAATAAAATGTTGTTAAATTTTTTCATTTTTAATTGTTTGTTAAAGATTTAGTAAATTTTGAAGAGACGAAGTTTGCAAAGGCAGGCGACTGTTATGCGTTTGTCGCCTACCTTTTCATTTGTTTACCGATTATGGCGCAGCGACCGACTCGCCGCCGGAAATCGTTCCGAGCGCACCCCAAACTCCATACGGCGATCTGCCGGAAAGCGTTGTGGAACGAACCGCCGACAAGTCGGTTTGAATCGTATCGGAAATAAAATGCACTGAACCGTCGCAATAAACCGCGTTGACTCCGCCGGTATGATAACTGGAAGCGTTTACCATCGCATGAAAACGTCCATTGTCATTGTCAATCAAACAATGCGGACCATTCGGCGGCATGGCGGTAATAAAACCGGTAGCAATTGTTTCATGCCAGACAAATGTACAGCCGCGATATGCCGCATTGTCTGCCGGAGGATTACCGTCCATCGTTGTTGTTCGGACAGAGGAGGCGCTGACATATTGCGTTCTGTCGCCGGACGTTCCAAACGCTTTCGTTAAACATTGTTGAGGCGAGTCCGTGTTTCCGTTTCCGGCAATGACCAAACCGCCGGCTTTGGGACTGCGCGATCCCGCTTGATCAATAACGCCGGTTTCGCTTAACGCAATCGTGTTGGACGTTCCGTCTGTGATTGCGCCTAACGTACAAAAACGCATTCGCTGACCAAAAACGCCGCGGGTAGAATCGGTAAACGTACTATTGGGCCACGCTCCGCCGTGTTCCCGCGCAAAATGAATCGAATCTCCCCAATTCAGAACGTAATTACACGTTTGATGTTGATTGAACGGACCGATTCCCTTCGCGTTTCCGTCGGACGGACAGGAAAATCCGGGACAGTTGCCGTACGCTTCGTGGCGTTGTTTAAAGCCGGGATGAACAGACATGATTTGTTCATACCGTGCCTGCTGTTCAAAGAACGGCAACGTAATGACGTATGCGGAAAGCGCCTGCCATTCGTTTGCCGCCGGTCTTCCATTGGTTCCCGGAAACGCTTTGTGCGAGTCTTCGTAATTGAACATCGCAAGCGCCATTTGTTTGAGATTGTTTGAACACTGCATTCGGCGTGCCGCTTCGCGCGCGGCTTGAACTGCGGGCAAAAGCAGCGCGATCAAAACTCCGATGATCGCAATTACCACCAGAAGCTCAACAAGCGTGAAACCAAAAAATACCAGAGGCGGTTTGTAGGAGACAAAATTAGAATTTTTCGGGCAGTAATTTTGCCCGCAAATTATATTTTTGACCCCCCCCCCCCCCCTGATTATCTAGTTTAACACTTGCTGTAACCTCAATACTTGTACCGACTTCGGCAACAAACGAACCAGATTGTAAATTTGTCTTCCTCATTTTTTTTCTCTCCATTTAATTTTGTTAATGGGTTGAATAAATGTTACAAAAATTATTGAAACTGTGTTATCTATTTTTTCCAGACACGGAGAAAAAATAACAGCTTTCAATAATTAACAATTTAACGCGAAAAATTCATTCTGCCTAAAACCGATTCAAGCAGAACACTCAAAATTTCTCGCCAACTTAACCGTCTTGAATTTTCGTTACGAAAATTCCGGCGTAAACCATTTACGCTCTCCTGAACCGGCAAGTTGCGAGAGTATAGTACAACTTGAGAAAGAACGCAATACCATTTTCCCAGATTGGCGGCAATTTTTTAAAATATTTTTTCAAAAACGGAATAATCGGAAAAAATAAACAGACAGAATTATAATTTTCCCGTTAATTCCAACATTCCGTTTGTTCCAGATTCAAAAATTTTTTTTGATTCCTTTTTGGGCAACTTCTAAAAACTTCTGGGAACATCTAGAAATCTTGACAAAAATTATCGAAAATTTGATTTAACTATTCAGTCGCGTGACGAGAGTTTAGTTTTTAGTAGGGACAATAAGGACGATAGGGACAGGTTTCTCAACATGGAAATATTACAATCACTGTAATATATCAGCCGAATTTTCTAAAACAGTATTGTAATTGTTTCAACAAACCTCATTTTCAACCTAATTTTTCTTGCAAGACGATTCACCAACAACCTCAGTAGCCAATGATTTTCTCTCACAACCAACCTTATTACCTCATTAAAAAAATAAATGAGGTAATGAGGTTGGTATTGGAGGAGATTCATTGCTACTGAGGTTGTTCAGTAAGAAAAATTAGGTTGAAAATAAGGTTGTTTGCTCGATATTTCTACCTGTTTAAGAAATTCCACTGATACATTACAGATTTTTTTGTTATTTGTCGGCGATCCTGCTGTTCCGAGCTTGTACCAACCGGCACACCATTTGAACATTGATCAACCGGCGCAACCGCCCAGCGGGCGGATTGCCCACCAGCAAATGGTTTTTAGGATCGCTAATAAATTTCAAGCAAAATCATTTTGTTGGTAATATGTCAGTGAAATTTTTGTAGAGTTGATTCAGTTTATTTT
>JAISZO010000101.1 GCA_031269105.1 Planctomycetaceae bacterium
AACAACTTGTTTTTCCGTTGCACGACCTCGTGCGGCGCCAATCTCCGCCCGGAACGAAGTACGTTTTATGCGTCAATGATTGGTCGCATTTGAATTACGCCCGTCACGTTTCCAAAGAAAATACGCCGCCGCTTTCGGCAAACCGTTGGGACTGATTCAAGCCCATCTCAAAACCGCGTAGGGATTTGAAAGCGCTAGCGAAACGCCGCCCGCCGCTGATACGCGGCGTCTTGAACAGGCGCTTTCGCTCATGGAAGATGTGAAAAACAGGAATCTCGGCGAGACTCCCGTAACCGTTATCGACCGCGAAGCCGACTCTGTTTTTATAGGCGTCCATGGGCGGCGAATCATTTGTTTCTTATCCGTTGCGACGACGACCGCTATGTCGATTGGCAGCAAGCGAAATTTTACTTGAAAAGATCAAAAAGCAGGCGGAAACAAAGGATCAATTTACTTATTGCCGCGAGTTTTTTTATAAAGGTCAAACCGCCGTTCAATACGTTTAGGAAACGGAAGTCGTCTTGTCGCGTCCGGCTCGTCGGAACGTGAAAAATAAGCGGGTTTCCGTTCCGGTCAAACCGCTGACTTTGCGTCTTGTGATCGTGAAATTTCTTGATAAGAAAACCGGCGACGAATTGAGTTGTTGGCGTCTCTTTACGAAGGTTCCGGGAAATGATCGGGAATCAAACGCGCCGGCGGAAGAAAGCAATTCCTAACGCTGGGAAGAGACGCGCCCCAGAGAAGGGTCGAGGCGTGACCCTTAGAAGGCGTGCGACCGGCGTAAAATTCCCCTCCGGTGGAGGGGCGTCGGGCGGCGCAGCCGACCGACGGGGTGGTTCAAGAACCCACACAGGAGCGGGTGCGAGGCGAGTCCGATGAATAATCCCCGATGAAACTGGGGATAGGAAAGTCCTGCAAGGACGAGACGATGCATAACCGTAGGTGAAGCGCAGCGCAACCTACGGACAAGCCCGCGCTGAATAAATAAGTCCCGCAGGGACGAGATCATCCATGACGAGACGCTTTATTATTTCGCCCCGTGCGGGGCTTGATTGTTTTCGCGTGGCGCTTTTCGGCGGTTGCACCGTCGGTTACGCATGATTCCGCCGCTGCGCGGCTACCTTAACTTTTAACTTACGCTTACCATCATGCGACGACGCAGACGCAAAATAGAAAACGGAGTTTCCGTCGCAGGTCAAGATTCGTTTCTCGACGTCGTTTCTAACATGGTCGGGATATTGATCATCTTGGTCGTTGTGGCGGGACTGCGCGCGAAACAGACGCCGGATATGACGCGGGAAGCGGACGTAAAAGTCGCGGAAGCGTCGCGAAAATATGAGCAAAGTCAGCAGGCGTTTGGGAAAATCCGCGACGAGTGCGAAGAACTTTCCGCGAGATTCCAGTTGATGCGGCGACAAAATCAAATTCGGAAGGCGGAATACGACCGTTTTATGCACTACAAGACGCAGCTTGACAACGCGACTCGGTCTTACGCCGAAACGCTCGGCGGCGATTCGCAAGCGGCTTGGGAGTTGCGGCGGGAATTTAGCGAAATTCAAGCCGAACTCGACGAATTGAACCAAAGAAAAGAAGGAATCGCGAATCAAAAACCGGACGCGGTCGTGCTGGAAAACCGTCCGACGCCGATCAGCCGCAATGCCGACGAAGAAAAAGAAATCCAGTTTCGTTTGAAGAACGGGCGAATTGCGTTTGTTCCGTTTCCGCAACTGATTGATCGTCTGAAAATCTCCGTCATGCAGCGGCGGAACGAACTTCTCAATAAACCGCGAATCGAAGGAACGCTGGGACCTGTCGAGGGTTTTCAAATGGAATACCGCGTCGCGCGGCAGGATTTGCCGATGGAAATGGCAAACGAAGTCGGGACGCGTTCGATGATTATGCTTGAGGAATGCCGGATGATTCCCGTCGGCGACGACGCGGCGCTTGGCGAATCTCTCGCCGACGCGCTCAAATCGTCGTCTCAATTCCGCACGCGGCTCGCCGGTTGCCGTCAAAACGAATACACCGTTACGGTTTGGGTCTATCCCGATTCGTTTAACGAGTATCAAACGATTAAAGATTTTCTCTACCACAACGGTTACCGCGCCGCCGCGCGTCCGCTTGAATTTGGCTACCCGATTTCCGCCTCGCCGATGGGAACAAAATCGGCAAATCAGTGACGAACCTCTAAAAAACTCTCTCTTGTTCACCGCAAAGAACGCGAAGAAACTTTCCGCAGGTCGCATCTGCGATTCTGAAAAACGTAAATTTCCCCAAAATGTTACGAAAAGAACAAGCGAGATAGGTGATTTACATCTTGCGTTATGATTTTAGCGATATTTCTTAAAAAATAAAAAATAACGCCCAGTTTTGTCTTTGAGTTTGCCGAAATAAAGAAAAGAGCGCGAAACCGCTTGATATTTTAAATTCAATGGAATCGAAGAAAAAACTTTTCAAATTCATTCGTGTTTCGATTTTTTGTTATGAAAAAAAAACTGTTATTCCTGTTTTTGGTTTTCTCATTCGTTCACGTTACGGCGGTTCCGCTTTTTGCGCAACGCTGGGCGGATGCAATGTTTGAAGAACGGCGGCATAATTTCGGGACGGTTGCGATTGGCGTCGGCGTTGAAACAATTTACCGTTTCAAATTCAAAAATCACTATGCAGAGGAATTGCATATATCAGACGTAACGTCGTCTTGCCGTTGTACCGTCGCGACGCCTTCTAAAAAGTACATTAAACCGGGAGAAACCGGCGAGATTATCGCAAAATTGAACACAGGCGGAGCGTTTACCGGCAGTCGTCAAGCCACGTTGACGGTTCTCTTTGATCAACCGAGCGCCGAAGTTCAATTACAGGTAACGGCGTATATTCGCCCCGACGTTGTTATTACTCCCGGCGTTGCGGATTTTGGTTCCGTCTCTGAAGGAAAAAACGCGGTAAAAAAATTGAAAATCGAATACGCCGGACGCGACGATTGGAGTTTGGAAAAAATTGAACGCACGAATCCCGGAATTAAAGTTGTAGCGGACATTGCGGAACGCGGAGACGGTCGCGTCGTTTATGATATTACCGTTACGCTGAAAGACAATATTCCAAGCGGTTACATTCATGATATGGTGCGTTTTATCACCAATGATCCCAACCCGGAATCGTCGTCTATTATGTTGCCGGTTCAGGGATATATCGCAGCGCCGTTGGTGGCGAAACCGTCGCCGTTTACCGTCGGTTTTCTCGCGCCGGGAAAAACGATTACAAAAAACCTTGTTCTTCGTAGCGAAACGCCTTTCCAAATCGTGAAAGCGTTTTCCGCCGATAAACGTTTTCAATTCGCGCTGGCGGATACGGAGAGTACGACGATTCATATTGTTCCGATAACGTTCAAAGCCAATTCCAATTCCGGCGACATTACCGAGCCGATTATTTTTCAAACAACGCTCGATAATCAACAGGAAATTCACGTATGGACGCAAGGACGGGTGACGCCGCAACTTTTACAGAATGAGCAAAATGATTCGCGATCAATTCTGGCGGAAAATTCTTCCGAAAATAAAAAAACGAATAACGGCGCTACGGAGAATGCCATCGCAAATATCAGTAACGCTCAACTCAAACCGCTTACGGGTTTGACCGCGCGGCGTTCTATTCAAAAAAATAAAAATACCGACGTCCCTTCCTTGTTGCCGTCGCCGCCTCAACTTGCCGCAGAAACATTGGTATCGCCGTTGACGGAAAAAAACGCGCGAGAGCAACCGCATGTTCAAATGTTGTCGCCGGTAAAGATTGCGGCGGAACAAACGCCTCCAAAATCCAACGCATTGCAAGAATCGATTTTTGAATCCATCGATTCAACCGCGCCGAAAAATACTGTTCCGCCGGTCGCGGAAAATCGTTTGCTCGCAACGGCGAATGCAAGCGCCGCTCCTGCCGCGAAACAAGTTCCGTCGTTGGATTCCGCATTTGAAATAGCGTCGGAAACGCCGCAACAATTCCAGGCGTCGGCGTCGGTTTCGCAGAAAAATTTGACAGACAACGTTTCGAAAAATTCTTCCGCCGCCCCAAAATCCAACGGATTGATTTTTGTAGAACCGTCGATTCAGGAAAATTTAACATTGACGTCGCAGCCCAAACAAAAAGTTGTCAATATGACGGACGTTTTCACGTTGGAAAACGGAAAGCCGAATAAAAATCAAATTTCCAAAAATTCAGAGAACGCATTTGAAAGCGTAACTCCAACGCAACCTTCGCAATTAGTTACTCAATTGGAAGCCGCGCCGCGTACAAGTAAAAACGACGTCAAGAACGAGAATGCGTCAAAAGCGCCGGATTTTCCTTTTCTTTCAAAGCGGACAAACGATCCGATCCAAATAACAGTTCCTCAAAGCGTCGCGTCTCATTCGGAAATTGCGTCAACGACGGCGTTAAAACCGGAAAATCTTTCAACAGCTTCCGAAGACGCCGCCGCTTTGATTGCGTCGTTAATGGGAGAGAGTAATCAATCGTCGGATAGGATCGCGTCTCAAAAAATCACGCCGCAATCCATACCGAATCATTCGCTTGCCGCCGAATTAAAACCTTTAGAAACTCCATTGACCGACGCGGCGAAAAGCCCTTCCGTAACGCCGCAACTTCTTCCTTTGCCGTCGCCGATATTATTGCCGCCGCAACAGGAAAATCAATTGCTTCCGTCGGAAATTGCAGCCGGCGAGCGTCTGGACAATGAATTTTTCATTCGGCGATTACCCGACCGGCAAACGTTTGAGCGCGAAGCCATGCGGCAGCCGGAACAGCAACTGCAACAGTTATCGCCAAACACACCGCCGGAACGAGTCGCTCTTGCGCCGCAAACGCAAACAACGCAAAATCCTCCTGCCGCGCCGAATCTTCCGGAAGTTACGCCGTTACGTTCCGCGCAGCTGCAAGGACAACTTTCGTCTCCGCCGAATAACGCGACGAACAAAAACCCGAATACTTGGCAAAATAACATTCCGAATACTCCGCGCTCCAATGTTCGCAATGGAATGAATTCTTCGCAAAATACGAGACAACCGCAAATCGCAAAACCAACAACGAATCCATTCGTCGCGACTCAACCGCCGCCGCAAAATAACGCGCCGTCCAACAACAAACGTCCAACGCCGCCGCGTCCGACAATTGCTCCCGCTCCGGTTTTCCGATAAGTAGGGGCAAGGGATGCCTTGTCCCTACTAACTGGTTCTTGGAATCTGCCTTCCTCTCACGGGACAATTGCGTTTGGGACTTTAAGGACTTCGGGGACTCTTGGGGCTTTTGCGACGAAACGTCCGACACCGTCCTAATAGTCTTTTTCGTCAAAACCTTAGCTACGGGTCAAAACTCTGGGGCTGGGAACGCGGATTGCGTTTCTGGCGAGCAGTTTTCTTTTTTCGCTTTCTTTATTGGTAGACCGGAACGACGAAGAAGAAAAAAGCGAAAATGACTTGAGAACGTTATTTTTTCGGCAAAACGCCGTAACGCGAATCGCGTTCTACCGGCGTGCGTCCGGCGTCTAAAGACGTCGAGCCGTTTTTACTTCTGAATAAGTTGAATTTGCCCCCGAATAAGTTACTTGTGCCTCCGAATAGCTAGTTTTTGTCCCCGATATTTTTCAACTGAGTCGGGGACGTTCTTTTTTCAATGACAGACCGAAGCGTTGGCATTCGTCCTGCAAGGACGAAATCATGCATAACCGGCGGTGAAACCACCGGAAGCGACGCGCGAAAACAATCAAGCCCCGCACGGGGCAAAATTTTTCACTTTTCGTTTTTAACTTTTAACTTCTACGAAGCGCCCCGTCGGTCAACTGCGTTGACCGCCACCCCTTCACAGGCAAAAGTATCTACACATTTTTTTTTAGGGCGTCGTTTCCAAATTAGGCGGCGGATTTAATAACTTGGGTAACCCCGTTTGATTTGTAAACATTCCAAAATTGCTCCCATCGTTCGGATTTTAGTATCGTTCGTAGCGTTAAAATCGCTTGTCCTTTTGTACGACTCCAAC
>JAISZO010000213.1 GCA_031269105.1 Planctomycetaceae bacterium
CGGGACGGCAAAATGGAGCGATACGACTCGTACCGGCACAGAACAATTGCTTTTGACCAACGCAATGGATCGGGCGGTCGGAAAAATCGATTTCCGCGCGTTAAATGGAAAAACGGTTTGGGTGAACAGCAAAGCGATTGCCGACTCGACAGACAATAAATATTTTATCAGTATGATACGTCAGCATCTTTTGGCGAGCGGCGCGAAAATTATGCCGCAGGAAGAAGACGCGGATTATGCGGTCGAATTGCGAGCCGGAGCAATCGGAACAGATCGCAACGATTTAATGGTGGGCGTGCCGTCGTTTAGCGTTCCGACCGGTTGGGCAACCGAAAATATTTTAGGAGCGGCGTCGGTGCCGGAAATTGCCGTGTTCAAAAAGACGGAACAACGCGCCGTGGTCAAAATTGCGGTTTTTGCCTACAATCGAAGAACAAATACTCCCATTTGGCAATCAGGCAATATTCAGACGGAAAGCCGTATCAAAGCGCGATGGATTTTCGGCGCCGGTCCTTGGTCAACGGGCGATATTTTCAACGGGACGGAATTAGCCGGAACAAAACTCAATTCCAAAATCACTCAAATTATTGACGCAGAAGCGGTGGGAACCGATCTTCCTGCGCCGTCGGTAACAACGCCGGTTTTCTATGTCGAACACGACGCGCCGGAAAAACAGATTCCTAAACCGGAATTAGACAAATTACCGACTGTCGCCGCAACGCCGGAATTCTCGGAATCTAAACAATCGGCAAATTCAGACGCAACGCCTGCGATAGCAAAAAATGATTCTGCGAATAACGCAAGTCATCCGATTCAACTCGCGTCGAGCGGCACACAATCGCCGCCGACATTCAACGTTCCCGATTTCGTTCCGGCAAGCTATCCGCCGCCGACTTCCGATTCCACAAAGCGCCAAAAACCGCTCATTCCAGAATCGCCGGTTTTTCCCTGGCAAAATGATTGATCAACTGTCTGTGCGGAAAAGAAAAAGCGGCTCGCAGAAAAAATGACGATTCAAGCGGAACGAGTGAAAACGATTTGCCGGCTTGACGATAATTACGCTTTGTCCGAACCTTGTTTCAAACATGTTTTCGTGATTCTAATAATTTCATCATGCAACAAACCGTTTGTCGCAACTCCTTCGTTACCGTCTATTGTGGGATTTCCTTGCCAATCGGTGAAACGCCCGCCCGATTCTTCGAGAATCGTCAAAAACGGCGCGGCGTCCCAAACCGACATGACCGGGTCAATCATTATTTCAGCGCGTCCGGTCGCGACAAGAAAATAACCGTAAGCGTCGCCCCAAGTTCTGACGAGTTGCGATTTTTGAGCGATTTCCTGAAACGCTTTTTCCCGCCCGCCCGTTTGATATGTCATTATCGTGCTTGTGAGAAATAACGATTTTTTCAAATCGTTGCATTTTGAAACGCGCGCCCGTTGCGGTTGAATCGCGAGTTTCGACGATTCGTGCCACGCCCCTTTTCCGCACATTGCCCATAATGTTTCATTAAGCGCCGGCAAACGAATCACGCCAATCACCGGCTTGCCTTCATATTCAATTCCAATCAACGTACCGTAAAGCGGTACGCCGTGAATGAACGCTTTTGTTCCGTCAATCGGATCAAGTATCCAGCGATAACCGCTTGTTCCTTGTTTGAGCGGAAACTCTTCGCCAAGAATTGCGTCGTGGGGAAAACTCGCTACAATTCGCTCGCGCAACAATAATTCCGTTTTTCGATCCGCCGCCGTCACCGGAGTGTAATCGTTTTTTTGTTCCACCACAAGTCCGGGATTGTTAAAATACTCAAGCGTCAGATTTCCCGCTTCGCGAGCAATGATAACAGCATGTTCCCAACGTTTTTGCATAGCGAAGGATTTCCTTTTTATTTTCTACCTTTTTTCCGCAATCGCGTTTGCGACGCGCCTTCGGTTTCCAGCAATCGGCGGCGGAAAAAGACGACGCACGCTAACGCTAAAAGCGGAGTCGGCGGAACAAGAATCGCAAGAGCTTTGATTTTTCCCTGCTGGCGGCGCACTTCGTCCTGACGTTCCACTTCAAGCGACATTTTCTTTTCTTCAAAACGGTTTTTCAACTCGTCAATCCGCGCGTCAAGTTTTTTTTGTTCCGCCATGTTGATCGTTTCCACGCGGCTGACCAACTCGGTTTGAGTAATCCTCGCGGCGTCCTCTTTTTGTAATTCCTGCGACAACTTTTCAACGCTTGCCAGCATATCCTTTCGCGCCGCTTCCATCGTATCGTCGAGTTCCTTTTGAGCGTCTTCCCGTTGCGTCGCTGCGGATTCGTTAATATGCCGCGTCATTTCGTCAAATTTGTCTAACGCCCGATGTTCCGGTCGCCGCCCTCGCACGGAAATAAAACGTTCGTCGTTTGCCAGCGAATCCACCGCGTTCAAAACAAACGTTACATTGTCAAAATCAAAATTCGTTCCAAGACGCGGATCGGTTCCTTGTTTCCGAATCGAATAAAACACCGGCGTAATCATATCCGCGTCCGCGACAAGAATAACTTGTATTTTTACCGGCGAAAGTTCTTTGTTTTCCGCCGGTTTCGTTTCTGAATTTGCGTCGTCGGTTTTTGCCGGAGAAACAATCGGCGGCAATTCGCCTTCAATCCGCACGGCAAGATTGTATTGATTTTCGTCGGAATACGCTTTGCGGGCGTCGTCGGGCAACATTCCCATTCGTCCGCCGGGGAACATATCCCTTTGATTCACATAGCCGTTTGCGCGGGTTGTCCAAATCAGCGGCGAAAACGCGATATTCGGATACGTCGGTTTTTCCGCTTTATTGATCGAACCGGAAAACGGCGTCAGCACGTAACGCAACATGTTTGTTACTTGATCTTTTGCGGAAAACGGGCGGAATTTGCGATCTTCCGGTTTGTTGCGATCATACGCCAAAAACAAAAATTCCGGCGGAAGATTCGCAACGCGGCGAATCGGATTGTAACCGGAACGCGGAATACGGTCTGCCCGAAACTCAACGCCAAGCATTTCCCACAACGGATCAATCGCTCCTTTCGGAAGCGGTTGCTGATACATCATCATCGGCGAACCGCCGGGTAATTTCGGATCGGTCGTTCCCGCCAACTGCGGCGCGAGGAACGGCAAGGGGTCTTCAAAAATCAACGTCGGCTGACCGTTTCGCACCATGTCGATAAAATTGGTCATTTCATTCTGCGCGAGCGACGACGGCTGCACGGCAAGAACCGCGTCGTATTTTTCCGTAATCGGATTCGCCGGATCGACTTCGGAAACCGCGTATTGCTGCGAAAGATCATCGACAATATCCCACGCTTTCGGCGGCTGCATTGTGCGGAAATCAAATTCGCCCATCACGCGGGCGTCGGTTTTCAATATTCCGAGCCGCTTTTTGCCCTGCGCGGTCACGTTACAAACCGCGCGCACCAATTCATATTCCACCGACAATCCGCGATCAATAAACGGAAGTTTCACCGTGTTCAAACCGGATGAAAACGTTACGCCAAGAAAAATACTTTCCGGCTGCGGCACGCCCTGTTTGACGTGATACACCGTTTGCGGCGCTATTCCGAAACGCTGATCGGCAAGCATTGCCTCTTTGGTGTACGGTTCAACGCGCTGAATGCGCAGCCGAATTTTTCCTTTGCCGCGTTTTTCAATTTCCGACAAAAGCGTCAAGATATCGAGCTGCGTTTTGACGTAATTATCCGGGACTTTCGGACTGATAAACGCTTCAATGTTGACCGGATAATTCGGGTCGAGCAAATGGAGGAGTTTTACCGTTGCCGGAGAAAGCGTACTCAGTTTTTCTTGCGTCATGTCGTAGCGGACGTCAAAACGTTGAGCGATAACGCTCAAATAGACGGCAATGACAAGAAGCGAAACGCCTCGCGTCAGATAATGCGTCCAACCGTGAAACGCCTGATTTGCCGACCAATGACGGCGACTGATCAATACCATGCAAAAATAAAGCATGACAATCGCGATAGCGACAAAATACATAATTCCCGAAAATCCGAGAATACCGCGTCCGAAAGGTTCGAATTGTTGTTCAATACTGAGTTTCCGAAACCAATCCGCCCGATCGCCGGAAACCGGCAGAACGTAAGCCCATTGCACGGCGATAAACGGAGCGTTAAACAACGCGCCGAGAAGATAAGCAATCGTCAGATTTCCGGTCAAAAACGACGCGGTCATGCCGATAGAAAGCATCATCAGCCCGACAAGCCAAAAACCAATGTAAGAGCTGAAAAACAATCCGAAGTCGGGATTGCCGAGTTGATATAAAATTGTCAGGTTGCTTACAAACGAAAAAAGTAACGACGCCGAGAAAATCCCGATAGCGGCAAGAAATTTGCCGATCACGATTTCAAAATCGCTTGCCGGAATCGTCAGTAAAAGCTCGTCGGTTCCCTGCCTGCGTTCATCCGCCCAAATTCCCATCGTCACCGCCGGAATAAAAATCAGCATGACCATCGGAAACCACAGAATCAACTGGTCGAGATTCGCCAGATTTTTATTGAAAAACTCGTCCGGCAGAAACGCCGCCACCGACCCAAGCAACACAAAAACGCAAATGAACGCGTAACCCGTCGGATTCGCAAAATAACCGATAAAATTACGCTTAAAAACCGCTCGTAAAACTCGTGTGTTCAACATCTCCATTCTTCCATTTATTTTGTTTTGACTTAAACAGCCGCAAAATGATTTTATCTCGTCAACGGATTTCGCGTTTCCAAAATGATTTCGTCGGCTGTTTAAGCGTTTGAATAACAAAAATCCCGTCTGCGACATTATACATTGAAAACCGCAAAAATAAAGGGCGTTTTCCCAACGTATTTTTCTGCAAAAAACACGGAAATTCTCTCAATATTTCCAACCGTTGAAAAATTCCGGTTTAATGAGCGGTTCCATTTCGGGACAGTTAATCGCGAGCATATTTTTCGCGTCCCAGTCGAAGGATTTGCAACCGGCATAATACGCGGCGTTGCCGAGAATCGCGGTTTCCGCCATCGGACCCGAATAATTGAAATTACAAGACGCCGCCGTGCCGCCTTTGCACGCATTGATCCATTCGCGGTGAAAACCGTGAGAATCCGGCACGAATTTTTCGGGATATTTGAAATCGGCGAATTTGTCCGTCGGGAGTAAGACATGATTGTCGAACCCGGCAAGCAGCAGACCTTTTTCGCCGACAAAAAGCGCGCCGGCGCTCGACGGAAAACCAAATTCTTTTTTGGTCAACGTATTGACGTATTTCTTTTGCAATTCGTATTTTTCTATTACCGGCGCCGCGGTCGTATGATACCAATGCAGCGTAACCGGCGGAAGATCGCCGCGCGCCGCGTATTGAAACGTGCAGTGCATGGATTTCGGCGTTCGCGTCGCGTCAACTTCCGGTCCTTCCGCAGCGACATGAATCGGATAAGCCAAGTCCAACGCGGAATAAGGAATATCGAGAATATGACACGACCAGTTGCCGGTTTCGCCGGTTCCGAAATCGCGGAAAAAACGCCAGTGATAAGGACAATATGACGGACTATACGGTCGCATTTTTGCCGGTCCAATCCACTGTTCCCAATTCAGCGTCGCCGGAACTTCGGGAAAATCTTTCGGCGTCTCGGGCATTCCGCGATCTCCGCCGATCCAGGCGTGCGATTCTTTCACGGTTCCAATTGCGCCGGATTTGATCAATTCCGTTACGCGGTGCATGTTGGGATAGGCGTGACGCTGCGCGCCGATTTGACTTGCTACGCCCATTTTTTCGGCTTCCGTTGTGATAATTCGACATTCCGCCGGAGAATGAGCGAGCGGTTTTTCGCAATAAATATGTTTTTTCATCCGAATCGCGGCGACGGCGGGATGATAATGCGTATGATCCGGCGTGGCGACGACAACCGCGTCGATTTGCTTGTCCATTTCGTCGTACATTTTGCGAAAATCCTGATATCTTTTCGCCGACGGAAAGAGTTCCCAAGCGTTTCCCGCCCGTTTTTCATCGACGTCGCAAAGTCCGACAATGTTTTCGGCTTTCAGATTGTCGATACTGTAACGCCCTTGTCCGCCAATTCCGACGACGGCGACGTTTAGCTTTTCATTGGGCGATTGACCTTGCGCAAAGATTCCGCTTCGCGCAATCCAAAATCCCGCTCCGGCAACTGCCGACGTTTTCAACATTTGGCGGCGATTGAGATGATTTTGACGTGTTGACATTTTACGTTCCTTTCATTTCCGCAACGCGGCTGCGAGCGAAAAAAACCATTGTTATGAATAGAATATCCATTTGCCGATCTATTTTTCCAAATGAAAGATTCTATTAAAAAACTTCTCTCTCGAAGATTATCCCCAAAATTATAACCCAATTTTTCAGCAAATACAAGATTTCGTCAATTTGTCTCTTTATGGCTCAAGGGCGGAGGAACTTCAAAAATAAAAACTCCGCGAAAATATCGCTAAAATTCATATTATCTATCAGGATAGACGCGACCTGAATTTTTTACAAGAACACAAGAGAAAATTTTTGAGAAAATTCTCAAAAAATCTCCCTGCTGATTTTCATTGGAGTCGATTTTGACTCTCAAAGCGCCGATTTTGATTCTCCGAGAGTCAATTTTGGTTCTTACCTTTCCACTTTTCCGCCCTTGGTTAAAAATATTGCGAAAGCGTAATTTTCGGGTAGAATAAAAATGTTGCCGTTTATTTTTGATTGTTGTTTGTTTTTTGAGGAAAACTCTAAAATGAAAAGAATGTTTCGTAATTCGTACTCCGCGCGGGGAATTTTCTTGTTTATTGTCCTTTTTGCCGGAGCATTGGGTTGTCCGCAGAAAAAGGAAAAGGCGGCGAATCTTAAACCGTCGGCAAAAATCAACGACCGGCACGCCGAAGAACTTCTCAAAGACGTTTTCAATCAATCGATTGAAATGCTGAATCATCTGGAAAATCATTTCGGTCGGGAAAGTTTGTTGCATTTGGTGACGCGGCTCGATAAATGGGGAGCGTCGCAGCAGCCCGACCCGACTTGGCGTCCCGATCCTCTTTTTGCCGACGCGGAAAAAGAACTCGTTGCGGCGGCGAAAGAAACGGAAACGTTTGCCGCGATGTTGCAGAATCTCGTTGAAGAGACTCGCGACGAGACGCAAACGCGGCTTACGGCGGAAAGTATGCAAACAATCGCCGCCGCCGGAATCGCTCTTCGCAAACGGTTTGCCGACATTTATAAAAAATTAGGAATCCTCAAGTTTCTTCAATACGCTCAAACAATCGACGAAATGGACGGAATTTTAATGCCGCTTGCCAAAGTTGCGAAAAGTCAAAATATGAGCGAAGAGCAAATCCGCACGTTTTTCCGCAATCAATTCAAACAACAAAACGCAATGCAGATGATTCTTGCGTTAAAACGTTTGTCGGAGGCGTTTGCGGTTTACGCCGAAACGTTTCGCGGAGAATTGCCGACATTTCGCGAGTTTGACGGCGATTATTTGAAACAAGCGTTTTGGTGTCGAAGCGTTTCGTCGTGGGCAAGAGGGGAACGTCAGAATGATCTCGACCGCGCGTGCGAATTGTTTGATTGGACGGTGCGAAATATTATGATGACTTCCGTTGTTCAAATGCAGCAAGGAACAATGGATATTTCGTCACAACCGGTATGGGAAACGCTTTTGTTCGGCAAAGGAAGCGTTGCGGATTTGACGTGGACGTTTGTGGAATTGCTTCGTCAGCAGCGAATCGACGCTTGCGTGCTTGGCGCGAATCTTCCGCCGTCGCAAGGCGCGGAACCGACGCAGATTCCTTGGGGAGTCGGCGTGTTGATCGACGGGAAAATCCACGTTTTTTTCACGCGATTCGGCGTTCCGTTTCTCGAAGAAAAAAACGCGACGCTTTCTCCCGAAAAAGGAATCGTCTTTTCCAACGCGGCGACGCTCGACGAACTTCAAGCGAATCCCGATTTGCTGAAACCGTATCTCGACGCGGGTTTAAATTCGCAGTTTTCAGAGATTATGGTCAAAAATCCAACGCTAATGATTCCGGCGAATCCGATTGCTCAATCGCAGCGAATGAAAATATTAGAAAAAGCGTTGACCGGCAATAATAAAACGGTTTTGTATTTTGCTTATCAAGAGTTGAAAGATCGTTTTGAAAAAGCGGCAAACGGACGAACGGTGCAGTTGTGGCATTATCCGATGGAGGCGAATTGGTTGAGTTGTTTGAATCGCGGCGTTGCGGATAATCGTTTGCAGCTCTTTGAAATCACCGACGATCCGTTGCATCCGCGACCGCTTTGGAAAGGACGAGTCGTTTATTTTTCCGGTCAAAGAACGGGTTTGGACGGCGCGACGAAAGAATTGCAACAAGCGTGCGTGCCGGAACGTCAGATTACTTCCGTTCTCGACGATTTGACGCGGCGTCGTTTGAAAACGTTTGAAGAACAAATGACGACGCTGCAATCGCAAATTAACCAATCGAAAGACGATGCGGAAAAAAACGAATTAAAACAAACGCAAACGCGATTAGGGCAAGAACAGTTGAATTACCTGCGGGAGCAGCCGACGTTGTTTGCGTTTTTCAAAACGACGACGGGAACGGCTCATTATTGGTTGGGACAAGCGAACTTTGAAGAAGCTCTGGTATCGACAAGCGCTCAAAGCCGCGCCGCCGCGCTGAACGCCGCTTTTAATTACGTGGATAAAAAAGTTCTTCAAAAACCGGAAGCGGACGGTTGGAAACACGGAGCGAATTATCATTTGGGACGAGTCGGCGAATGTCTCGGTAAATACGACGACGCCGTCAAATATTATACGGTTTCCTCGCCGGAACCGGACTCCGTCGGACGCGCGTTTCGTGCAAATCTATTGAAAAGATTGAAATAAAAATGCAAAGATCGTAAAAAATAACAACATAAAAATGAATAGACAATAAGGTAATAAGGTTGGATTTTAGAGGACGCGTTGCTACCGAGGTTGTTTCGTCAGAAAAATAAGGTTGAAAATAAGGTTTGTTGAAACAATGACAATATGTTTTTGCAAATTCCGCTGATATATTACAAAAATTCTGCCGTGAACGGTTACAAAAGATATTTGCAAAAAAGAAAAAACTCCCATGATTGACTTTGAAACGGAAAGAATTTATGATTTTAACGACATGTCGCGGCATGAGTTTTTTATGCGAAAAGCGATTGCCGAAGCGATGAACGCGTTGGAAGAAAACGAGACGCCGGTGGGAGCGGTCATTGTTTATAAAAACTCGTTGATTGCGTCGGCGCACAATCAGCGGGAACAATTGCAAGACCCAACCGCGCACGCGGAAATGATCGCGATCACGCAAGCCGCCGAATCGCTTGGAAGTTGGCGGCTCGAAAATTGTACGTTGTACGTTACGTTAGAACCATGTCCGATGTGCGCCGGCGCGATTGTGCAGTCGCGGATTCCGTTTGTCGTTTACGGCGCGTCCGATCCGAAAGCCGGCGCGGTCGCGTCGTTGTTCCAGTTGCTCAACGATTCGCGGCTCAATCATCGTTGCGACTTCAAAAGCGGCGTCTTTGCCGAAGATTGCGCGAGGTTGCTTCAAGAATTTTTTCGCCAACAACGTCGTCAAGGAAAGAAATAAGCGGAGTTCGTTTCAAAACAATCAACGCCGAAACCGACAACCTGAAACTTATCGCCTAAAGGAATATTATGAATTTTCTCTTTGAACATCAATGGATTTGGATCGTTTTTGCGGGAGCGGTTTTTGTGTTGGGATATTCCGCGTTTGTGAACGGCAAACGGAACAAAACGCTCGTTTTGACGGTTGCTGCGTCGTTGACGGCGCTCATTGGCGGATTGACGTTGGAACATTTTATCGTTACGGATAGGGAAACGATTCGTCAAACGTTGCGGGAGATTTCCGCCGCGATTCGCGCCGACAACATTGAAAAAGTGAAATCGTTCATCACGACGGACGCGGATGTTTTACGCGGCGTTGCCGAGCGCGGAATGTCGCAGGCAAAACTCACGACCGTCAATTTTTCCAACGTCGAGATAAAAATCAACGACGCCACGTCGCCTGTTACCGCCGAATTGTCGTTTACCGTTTTCTTTCGCGGAAAATTAAAAGGAAGTTCAATCTTCGGCAACTCCGATTTTTTTGACCGTTATTCGTTTACCGTGATTTTTGAAAAAAACGGCGACAAATGGCTCGCTACCGACGCCGTAAAATATGATCAACGTTTTCCGATAAGCCGTTGAAAGCGTTGAGTTGTATGATCGCAATCCAAAGATTATAATAGCTCTCTCTTGTTATCCATGGGGTTTTCGCA
Organism: Planctomycetaceae bacterium; assembly: GCA_031269105.1. Taxonomy (GTDB): domain Bacteria; phylum Planctomycetota; class Planctomycetia; order Pirellulales; family Thermoguttaceae; genus WRMR01. The sequence goes on from JAISZO010000213.1 coordinate 10,297, forward strand.
AAGTCGCAACATACGCAAAGAACAAATAAAATACCGGCGACGCCTCGCGACGTCTGCGGAGAACAATAAAATTTATTCGCGAAGAAAATTTTGAAGAAAGAAACAATGACGTTAGAAAAAATTGAAACAGTCAACGCTCCAAAAGCGATCGGTCCTTATACTCAAGCGATAAAAGTCAACGGCTTAATTTTCGCATCGGGACAAATTGCTTTGCATCCGATTTCGAATACCGTTGAAGCAACGACGATTGAAACTCAAACGGAGCAAGTTATCCAAAATCTGAAAGCCGTGCTGGACGCCGCAGGCAGTTCTTTGGAAAAGACGGTCAAAACGACTTGCTTTTTGAAAAATATGTCTGATTTTGCCGCATTCAACGAAATTTATGCAAAATACTTTACCGGTAAACCCGCCCGCTCGTGCGTCGCGGCAAAAGAATTGCCGAAAGACGTTCTTGTCGAAATCGACGCGATTGCCGAAGCGTAAAATTTATGCTCGTAGAGATTTCAGCTTGCGGTACGATTCGAGTTTCGTTTAAATCTCCTCAACCCTCGCACTTTTATCTTTTCTCTCTTTCTCTGTCATATTTCACGGCGTCCCGTGATATTTCACAGGGGAATCCAGCAAATATCACGGAAAAACGTTTATTGGCAGCGGAATTAAAAATTTTTAACTGCGGCAAAAAAAATTTTTCTCGCGACTTTCCGCTGTTTTTCCCGTGTTTTACGCTATTTTTCTTTCCGACAACATGCGGAAATTCCATCTATTTTTTTCGTTGTTGACTTTTTGGCACAACGATTGCTATTAATGTTCTTCCGAAAAAGATTTGCCATAAAAAATGTTTCGGCAAATTCATCACAAATCCAAAAATTTCCATTGAAAGGAAAAAATATGCGCAAGTCAAGTCAAGTCAAGTCAAGTCAAGTCAAGTCAAGCCCGAATTATTGAGTTAGTCGCCCCTGAAAAAAGACCTTGTTTATTTTACGATTTTTTTTGGCGATCGTAATGTTTGGCAAGGCGGTAACGAAGGCGGCGAGTTGATGGAAAGCGGCGATCAATCGACAAAAGTACCAATAAATCT
>JAISZO010000229.1 GCA_031269105.1 Planctomycetaceae bacterium
TGTTCATGAGAGCATCCTTTGGGTGAAAAACGTAACTTCTTGGTAACAATACTGTTACTGTCTCAAAAAGGAGGATTTTTGTCAATACTGCTTTGCCTAATTTGGAAACGACGCCCTTTATTTTACAACTTGCAATTGATAAATCGTCTTTGATTTGGTATTGATTTGGATTTGCTCGCCGTCGTAGATTTGTTCGTTGTTGTCGGAATCTTTGACTTTTATTTTTTTGTCTTGCCAAGGATTCAACAAATTCAGAGTTCTACCTTGTTCGCTAAAAATTGACAGATAGACGACTTCGCCGTTTTTCAATTCAGCAGAAATCAAAAACGCGCCTTCAAGCCGAATCTGATGGAACAACGCATTTTTGTTGCGACTCCAGACCGGAAAAAGACGCACAATATTTTGACGTCCCATACAAAGCATTTCATTGACCGTGTTCGGAACCGTACTCCAATTTTCAATTCCGTGCGGATTGTCTTTTTGGAAACCATTCGGATAAGTGTGTTGCGAATATCGGGCTAATTGTTGCAAAATTGTTTCCGCATCAATACCAATTCGTACCGCCGTAGGAAAGAAACTGTTGCTGCCGTTAAAATCAAGCCAACTTTGTTTCGCCTCAATCGTATTGCGGGAAATTTCAAGTAACTTCGCATCGCTGTCCAATCCGATTTGTCCGGCGGGATAAATATGTTGAATACCCAACGTGTTGCCGTTTACCCACGCCAGTCCTTTTTCTGTAAGTCGAAAAACGGTTTTTCCGTTACGTTCCTGTGTCGGGAATTGGGCAAGATGCGTTTGAATGTGCGTCCACTTTTCACGTTTGTCCGCGTCAATATCAAGCAAAATACTCATGTCCCGCGCCGTTTCCATCACCATGCGAACAAGTCCAAGCGAAAGAATCGGATTGAACGAACCGATAGAACCTTCGTGAACCGCGTCGTTGTAAATAACGTAACGCCCGTCCTCAAACTTCAGATACTTCTCCCAAAAATACGCAACGTCGCGAACAAACGGATAAACTTTTTTTGTAAACTCTTTATCGTAAGTGTGATAAAATTGCATCGAGAGATTGACAACCGCGTAAGCGGAATTGCTTTTTTGTCCCCAAAACATTCCTTCGTCTTCGATATTACCGCCTTTTCGCCAGGAGGCGTGCGTTCCGTCCGTCAACTCCGCCGTCGCCCGCGTTGTCTCAATTCCAAGCGGTCCAATTCCCACCGGCAAAAGAAGACCGCCCGGAATATTCGTTACCTTTTCCGAATAATAATGTCCCCGATCCATAAACGCCAGCAACGGCGCATAATACGGGTCGGCTTGTTCAATCCGGTTTGCCGAATAGAGCGAGTAAAACGGGGCGTTGTGATTGTAGTTGAGATGATAATCGCCGCTCCAATTCGGGACTTCTTTGGTGTTCCACGTCCCGAAAATCGGCGGCGGAAAATCCTTGTCCCGACTGCACGAACCCATCCCGTAAAGCGAAACATAATATTGACGCTCAATCTCAACCGGAACGTCCGGAATTGAAACGTAAGACTTCTCCCAATAATCACGCCACCAATTTTTGTGCGTCGTTTCGATTTCACGCAAACGCGAATCGTTGTATTCGGACGCTTTTTGAACAACCGTTTCGACGCAATTTTTGCTCTTAAAATTACCGGAAAACGTACAAATAAAACGCATCGGTCTTTCGGCGGACAAAATAAATTTTCCGTCCGCGTTATTGTTTTCCTTATTTTTATCGCCGTCAATTCGTAACCCGATTGCGGCTTGGGTCGGAATATCAACCGATTCGGTAAATTTACGCGAAAGAACATAAATATTTTTCGTTGTACTAATTTCCGTTTTATCCGCAAACCCCGGAACCGACGGCGGCGCGACAAGACGAACATTTCCCTCAAGAGTTCCGTCGCCTTCCATTTTCAGTTCAACAACAAAAAGATCGTCCGTCGCGGCAAGATAAGCGTTGTAGATAACCGTTTGATTTCCTTTCTGAAATTTTGCGGTTGTTGTTGCGTCGAACAGTTTTTGTTCAAGAAAATAAGACGCGTCTTTGAGTTGCGGAAGATTGAGTTCAATCATTCCGAGTACGGCGGGATAACCGTGCCGATGTAACGATTTCAATCGCCAAAAATCGTTACGGGCGGCGTAAAAAACTTGTTTCTCCGGCGCGCCGGAAACCGCAATCCCAACATAACCGTTGCCAAGCAGCGGCGCGTCCACCGAATGATTCGCCGGAATACGTTTCGGCGGTTGAGCGTATTTGATCGTGTGTTTGCTGATAATACTTTCTGCGGACGGAATTTGTTGAGCTAATACAAATCGCCCCAACCCCAACGCGACAACCGCAAAAATGATCGCAACACAAAATTGGTAATTAAACACGCTAAAATTGTTTTTGTAAATTTTCATCTTTTTACTTTTTGCTTTTGGTTTTCACAAGGTAAATAATTGTGGATTCAGGTTAATCCCAACCGCCCAACCACAATCAGACGGCAAGATATTATATCAGGAATGGCTGGAGTTGTAGTAATATATCAATGGAGTTTTTATAATATTTTCAGTGGAATTGTTTCAATGATTTCGTGTTCATCTTTGACAACCTTATTTCTACCTTATTTTCAAAATAAAACAACCTCATTTCCTCATTAAAAAATAAACGAACAATGCAGAGACGACGTATGAAGAAATGTTCGGAGAAAGAAGATAAGAAAAAATTCAAAAGAACATTGGTAATGCTTTTGTTTTACCCGTGATATTTGACCGTCATGTTTGATGGGAAACGGTCTTGTCGCATAATTTTTCAAAAAAGTCCATCTTTTTTCATTTTCGTGCGTGGTAGAGTTTCGTTTCCATTCACTCCTGTTACGAGGTAAATCATGTCGCAAAAAGCTAACAGACGTAAAAAAGTCGAAAAAGATGCGAAAATTAAACGTTAAAAAAGAATAAAAAATCTTGTCAATCCCATCTAAAAAATAAGTTTTTAGAAATACTCCTAGACGAAACGATTGACTCGCAAAAACACACTATCAAACAAAATTGATTCGGAAATGGAGAATAAACTCAAATTACGACTCAACACGCTTATGCAAACTAATTGAATTATCGCGCGTGTTGTTAGTCCGCTGAAACAATTTGCGAAATACTATTTGGAAAATCATCAATACGACAAATTGTATCGTAAAGTTCTTCGACGAGTATCTGCACTTTGCGAAGTTGATCGTAACGATATGTCTGACCGAGCGTCGCAAGAAGATTATCGGCAGAAATTAAATCGACGGAGGAATTTCCGCGATTATCAAACGCTTCCTTGAGATGTTTATATTGTTCCTCTTTTTGCTGACTAATATAAATCAAAAGAAAATTAACTTTAGGAATAAGAACTTCAATGTCCTGACGAATCGAAAAGAGTGAAACGTTCTGCATAAACTAATAAACTCCTAGTGGGAAATTCTCAAAAATTTTTAACGCGAGGGATAAAATATCGTTGTGTTGAGTTTGTTGCGTTAAATTCGTTGCGTGATACGGCGTCTTTTGTTAAAAATTCAACGCTAAATATTTATTAGATTTCCAAGAAATAAAAAAGGCGTCCAACCGGTTGTTCACATCACCCGCACTACCAGGCGCAAAACCACAACACGATCGACGCCCCAATTGGGAACGTCAATCTTGTGTCTTGATTTTGCCAGAGTTATAATAACTCTAATGTAGTGCAATTGATGTGAACGACAAAAGATCAATACGTTTTTTACTAATTGTCAAAATATAAATCACTATTTCATGTTATATTTCCGCTAAATGTTATTCCAAATGAACATAACGCAAACAATGGATCTTGCGTCTTTCTTTTTGCGCTCTTAAGTATTTTATAAGCGCCTGTTTTTGACAACCTTATCATTGTAATATCAAATCTCGCGTCGTCAATGGCGCTTATCATGCTCTGAACTAATCCCGTACAAAAACCGAACTTTCCGGCGTAAAATCCACTAAAAGAAAATCATAGACTTCTTTTGCGTTGCGAAGAAAATCGGGCATGTAATTTTTGCGGATGTAATTGAGTAATTGCAGACGCTGTTGTTTGTTTAGGATTCCTTTTCCTTCGATTTTCGCCAAAATTTCATGGCTTTCTCTGCCAATCGCCTGAATCGCCCATTTTGACGTGATGGAAAAAACTCGCAAACCCGCAAGCTGCTTGCCGACGTCAAGTTGACGGATTATCATTTCGACAAATTTGTAAGAACCGTCGGTAGGCAGCAAATCTTTGTTTCGTTTTGCGCTAACGTAACCCGTTCCAATATTATATTGCCAACCTTTCGCAATTTCCCAATACGCAATCATTTTATCAAACGCGAGAATAAAATAACGGTAATTCGGTTTCAATTCCGTCGGAATTTCGTCCGTCATTAAACGTTCCATATTATCATAGACAATATTTTTCGCAGAATCCGCTTGCGTTACAACTTCTTTTTTCAGTTGAGTTTGCGGCGCGGCGGATGTTTCGGGAACGATCAAAATCGAGCTTTTGCATTTGGGACATTTCCGCGTTTGTCCTAACAGTTCGTCTTTTGCGTCAATTTTGCTTTCGCAATTTTTACAGATTATTCGAATCGCCATCTTACCCCCTTGTAAAAAGTCCAGAAAACTGGGAAAATAAAAGGATTAAACACAATCAGAAAAGCCGTTATTATTAAAAAATACTAACAAGAAACATACAAAAGCACAATGCGTACTGTCGATAATAACGAGACGATACATTCCTCATTATAACAGAAAATTGAATAAAAATCATCAAAGAAATTGTGAAAAGCACTGATTTTGTGGTGATTTTTGAGTTTTATTTTATAGAAATTTGGTCGATTTTCGACCTTTGGAGAACTGCTCAAGTGCGAGATGAATTTTTTTCAGCAACGATTTATAGTCCTGCCAACCTTGTGGAAATGCTGCGTTATCGTTGTCATGTTCAGAAAGACGAAACGGTTTTTCTTTATCTTTCCAACGGCGAAACCAATGAAATTTCTTTAACTTACGGCAAATTAGATCGTCAGGCACGCGCTGTCGCGGCATGGCTGCAAGAACGAAAATTGACGGGAAAACGAATCTTGTTGCAATATCCGCCCGGCGTGGAATTTATCGCGGCGTTTTTCGGATGTTTATACGCCGGTTCGGTGGCGGTTCCGATTTATCCGCCGCGGCGCAACCGTTCAATGCAGCGGATTGAAGCGGTCGTCAAAAGCGCGGAAGCGAGCGCGGCGTTGACCACAAGCGACATTTTAGAGCGTATTCAAGAACTGATTTCCGAATCGCTCGAACTGAAAAAATTAACGTGGCACGCCTCGAACGCTATGCCGGAAGGAATCGAAAACGCCTGGCAATTTCCCGACATTTCGGAACATACGCTGGCGTTTTTGCAATATACGTCCGGTTCGACCGGCGTTCCGAAAGGCGTGGCGCTCACGCATGGCAATTTGCTGCACAATTCGCGGCTTATCAATTTTGCGTTTGAACACACGCGGTCGTCGAGCGGCGTTTTCTGGTTGCCGAGTTATCATGACATGGGATTGATCGGCGGAATTTTGCAGCCGATTTATTGCGGTCGTTCTAACGTTCTCATGGCGCCGTTAGCGTTTTTGCAAAAACCGATTCGGTGGTTATCGGCAATTTCCAAATATCGGGCGACAACGAGCGGCGGACCGAATTTCGCTTACGATCTTTGCACGCGGCAAATCACCGACGAACAAATCGACGCTCTGGACTTGAGTTGCTGGAAAGTCGCGTTTAACGGCGCCGAGCCGGTTCAGGCGGAAACGCTGGATCAATTTGCGAGACGTTTTGAGCGGTGCGGTTTCCGATACGAATCGTTTTATCCGTGTTTCGGATTGGCGGAAGCGACGCTGATGGTAACCGGCGGACGTCTCAGACAAAAGCCGGTGATTTTGCCGGTCGAAGCGGACGCTTTGGCAAACGGAATCGCCAAAGAAACGGCGGATGAAAACGCGAAAGTCCGATGGCTTGTTTCGAGCGGACAAAATCTGCTTGATCAACGCACGGCGATTGTCGATCCCGAAACGGAAATAGAATGTCCCGACTGTGTTGTCGGCGAGATTTGGGTGCGGGGACCGAGTATGGCGCAAGGTTATTGGAACGCTCCCGACGCGACGGAATACACGTTCCGCGCCGTCGTGAAAGAAACCGGAGAAGGACCGTTTATGCGAACCGGCGATCTCGGTTTTATGAAAGACGGCGAACTCTTTGTCACCGGACGAATCAAAGACCTTATTATTATTCACGGCGTCAACGTTTATCCGCAGGACATTGAAGCGACCATGCAGAAAGTTCATCAGGCGTTGCGGGTCAACAGCGGCGGCGCGTTTATGGTGGACGACGGTCAGTCGGAACGTCTTGTCGTTGTGCAGGAAATTGACAGGACGTTCGTTCACGAGCCGAAAGCGGTGGCCGATCTGTTTACCGCGATACGAAAAGCGGTGGCGATTGATCATGAAATCGCTCCCGACGCGATTGTTCTCGTGAAAGCGGGAAGCATTCCGAAAACGTCGAGCGGAAAGATTCAACGTCATCAATGTCGCGAAGAATATATTGCCGGAACGCTCAAAGTTTTTGATCAATGGGTTGCGCCCGGTTCTCCGCTTGCGAAAAAAACGTTTCTTGATAAATCGGTAACGCTGCAACTGGGCGCGCCGGGAGACCGTCAAATGGCGGAACGTTTACGACAGCGGCGAGTTGAAGCGGAAGAAAAAGAGAAACGGCGGCAAATCGATATTCCTGAAGCGGACGCGGCGGATCGTCAAACGCAGGTCTTTACATTGACGTTTGAAGAAACGAAAGAGGCGGTGCTGGAAGAAGTGCGAAAAGTCGGACGCGAGCGTGCGCAGGGAATTACGCTGGAAACCGATATTACCGAACTCGGGTTGGATTCGCTGGAGCGAATGGAAATTCTTGCGTCGTTGGAAGATCGTTTTGGCGGACAATTCCCGGAATCCGTTTTGCCAACGCTTTACACGGCGCAGGAAGTAGTCGATGCGGTTCAGCGTTATCTCGGCGGCGGAAAAACGGCGAAACAAGCGGCGAATCAATTCTTGCCGGAGTCGGACGAAATCCCGCGGGAATGGTTCCGCGTCGCGGAATTTCCCGAATACAAAGCGTTGCGGGAGCGTTTGGATTTAGCAAGTTCGTTGGACTTAAACCGTTTTTTCGACGAACACGAATCGGTTGCAAACGATAGAACAATCATTCGCGGCAAAGAATACGTCAATTTTTCGAGTTATAATTACGTCAACATGTCGGGCGATCCGGCGGTAACGAAAGCGGCGCAGGACGCGGTTGCGAAATACGGAACGAGCGTTTCGGCAAGCCGTCTTGTGTCGGGGGAAAAGCCGCTTCACCGCGAGTTGGAACGGGAAATCGCGCGGTTTTTGGGAACGGAAGACGCGATGGTCATGGTCGGCGGACATTCGACCAACGAATCGGTGATCGGACATCTGCTCAACGACAAGGATTTGATTCTGATGGACGCGCTGTCGCACAACAGCATTGTTCAGGGCGCGTTGTTAAGCGGAGCGCGGCGGCGTCCGTTTCCGCATAATGATCTTGACGCGGCGGAATGGATTCTGAAGAAACGCCGCCGTCAATACCGTCGCGTGTTGATTGTCGTGGAAGGCGTTTACAGCATGGACGGCGATTATCCCGACTTAACGCGGCTGATTGAAATTAAGAAACGTCATCAATGTCTTTTGATGATTGACGAGGCGCATTCGCTGGGCGTTTTAGGCAAAACCGGACGCGGTATCGGCGAACATTGCAACGTCAACCGCGCCGACGTTGATCTTTGGATGTGTACGTTGAGTAAAACGTTTGCCAGTTGCGGCGGTTACATTTCCGGCTCGAAAGAGCTGATTGAATACCTGAAATTCACTGCGCCGGGCTTTGTGTTCAGCGTCGGAATTTCTCCCGCAAACGCCGGCGCCGCGTTGGCGGCGTTGAAACTTCTGGAACAAGAGCCGCAGCGAGTCGAGCAACTACGCAGAAACAGCGGGTTATTCTTGCGATTAGCAAAAGAGCGCGGATTAGATACCGGTTTGAGTAAAGATTCGGCGGTGATTCCGATCATCATTGGGAATTCGTTGCAAAGTCTTCGTCTTTCCAAAGCGTTATTTGACGCCGGTATTAACGCCCTGCCGATAGTCCACCCTGCGGTTGAAGAAAAAGCGGCGCGTCTGCGGTTTTTCATCACGTCCGCTCATACGGAACAACAAATCCGCAAAACGGTTGACGTTACTGCGGAAGAGTTAAGAAAACTGACGGATGCGCTTCGCGCGGGAGTGAAAAGTTAAGAGCGAGAATTCAGGTTCCAGATACCAGGTTCTAGGGTGAGTTTGCTATACTTTATAAAAGATGGGGAGATACTTTTGCTCCAACGGAGGGGAATTTTGTTTTAGGTTGCAGGTTAGGTATCAGGTATCAGATTACAGGAACCAGGGTTGGCTGATCCTACTTTCACGTGTTGAAAATCAACCCTGGACCTTGGTATCTGGCTCCTGTAACCTACTAGTTCCCCCTGAAAAAAGACCTTGTTTATTTTACGTTTTTTTTTGGCGATCAATCGACAAAAGTACGCGAGTCGCTCGCCCGGCAACCTTATGTCAAGAGAAAACTCTTTCACCCTTTTATCAGGAAAGACCTCTTCCACGATAATTCCCGTGATTTTCTCCGCGTCTCTCACCGTCTTGTCCAACGTGTGACCGTCGTAAGGATTGCTGGACAATTCTCAACATTCAAAATCCAACTGCGGCGATTGTGATGACGTCGAAGGCGTTTTTTGGCGCTTTTTCGGAGATTTGTCGTTCTTCAAAAGCAAATTGAAGACCCCCTTTCGCTCAAAGAAGAATGCTTTTAACTCGACGGTAGCTACTTCCGGCTCAAAGAGAACTACTTTGGCTCAAAGGTAAGCGTAAAACAGTCATTTTGGCAGGAATGTCTCTTAAAGGAGAAGAAAAAAAACCTCCAATTACGGCAAAATCGCGCAGAAACCAATCCATCGCGGCGTCAAGCGAATCGGCGTTTTCTTTTTTGGTATCAATATTGAGTTCGTCGGCGAGCGTCGTGTTGTTCCATTCGCGGGTTGTGCCGAGTTTGGAACGTGGAGCGATGATACGCTGAACGATCATGGCGAGAACGAGATTGCGTTGACACGACGGTTCGCGGGCAATCAGATTATCAAGACCGAGTTGGCGAATTGCGGCGAGAACAGCGTTCACGTGACCGGGCGGGAACGATGAATCGTCATCGCGGATTGAGCGGGAACAAGATCAGCTCCTTTCAAAACTTGAGCGATTCGGGCGATTTTCTCAACTCCGAACGAATTGATATTACCGAGTGTACGATGTTTCACCATGCCTTCTTCACGATAAGTTTCGCGAAGAAGGTAAGTCGGCGAGGAGCCATGATTGGGAATCTTGGCAACGTGCATGGCTTTATCATAACATATCCCAATCCAAAAACTATATCAATAGCTCCTAAAAACTTTTTACATGGCTACAAATTTTCAAGGCAAACGAGACGTAATCTTATTGATATTTAAGCATCTACGTCAAAAAATCGTTCCTTTTTCTCCGGAACTTCGGGTTAATGTTACGGTTTTTCGATGACAACATCATAAGTTGTCGTACCGCCTCGTTTGACTTCAAAGACCAAATCGGTTTTGTCAACATAACGAAATTTTTCTGCAACTTGCTCCACTGTATTGTATGAGACAAGTTCATTTTTGTCATTAAAAACCTCGTCAACCGTTTTTTCTGTCGACGCCAACCAAATTTTGTAAACGCCGTCGGGAATACTTTCCACCGGTTTGACGCCGCCAGTGACACACGCACCATCTTTTTGGATCGTTCCAAAATAGGAATGTTTGCCGTCGTCAAAAACAATTCGCCCCGAAGTAATAGGCGTACCGTCGGAAAACTTAACCGTCCCCGATATTTTCGTCAACCTATGACCACAACTGGTAATGCAACAAAAAGCAATTGCAAGAGTAAATAACGGTATCCAAATTTTTTTTGTTATTCACAATTTAACCTATTCTATTTTCAAGTTGATTAAAGTTACTCTATCTTGTCATAGAGACGCAAAATATTGCGTCTCTATTTACGTTGAGGATCGCATAATTCAAAAAACGGCTTGTCATGGTATTGTTACCGGATTACCGTCATTGACGCGAGCCAGATTGAACATTAAGTTGTGCTGAGTCGTTGTAGATAATGCGTGAACAGAGCCGTCGCCCATCAAAAAATTGACGATGCCGGTATGTGAACTTCCAAATCCATAACGACCTGAATAGCCGCCGGATTGATAAGGAGCGGTATCGGTTGGAAGCACCTGATCGTTTGGTCCCATAGCAAAAGCGGGGGCTCTGTCTCCGCAAATAAGCCGTCCAACATTATGAACTTGTTCAAGCGGAAATACGCCGCCATAACCGCCATCCCAACGCTTGTGAATTTGCGTATCAGAATTTAATGCGTATGCCGGAATGTGTTTTTCGCCAATAAGAACCTGATTATACTGAAGCGATTTTAAATTCCGATTATTGAAATTGGGAATATCCTGATTTTTAAGGGTTGAATGGGCTAACATTGCCGGTTTTTTAAGTGAAAACGGTATACTCGTTCCATCTGACAACCAAGACATATTGTCGCGTGGCTCCCAATGACTTACGTTAGAATGATGTAAATAACCCGAACCGTTGACTCCCCTGCTAAAAGTACATTGAGATACTCGCAATGCTCCTTTAAAGTCAGCAACTTTCCTCCCGCTGTTTGTTCCTAATATTGGATATTCTACCCAATAGTTTTCCAGTTCTTTAGCAATCACTGCGGCATAATCTGCCCGCGGTCCTGTACTATACTCCATTCGCCAACAACACGGCTATTTTGAACGATTGAAATTTAGGATTTAACAGCGATACCAACTTGATAAGCGCTGTTTTGTTAGCGAAAAGAGTATACCGGTTGTGCCGTCCGGAAGTGCAAATCCCGCCGAACCGCGACGACGCGAAGGACAAGCATAACAGCCAGCAGTTTCAAGTTAATTACTCATGTTACGCAGTAGTTTTTTTCCATTAAACCTTAATCAAGCGAAGGCGGAAAGTCCATAGAAAGAAAAAATCTGAGATCCCCCTTGTTTTTCAGCGCCGATGCTGAAAATGGTGTTATTCAAACAATACCAACAGAAAGGATTTCAGATGAAGAAAAGTAGAGACGAATTGCTCGCAGATCGCAAGGCGGAAGTGGAATTTCGGACGGATCGGACGCAAGCGACGTTCGGGCCGCGACAGTTGTCGGAGTCGCCGGTGGTGTTCGAGGCGTC
>JAISZO010000242.1 GCA_031269105.1 Planctomycetaceae bacterium
CCTGGGGAGTATGGTCGCAAGGCTGAAACTCAAAGGAATTGACGGGGGCTCACACAAGCGGTGGAGGATGTGGCTTAATTCGAGGCTACGCGAAGAACCTTATCCTAGGCTTGACATGCTGGATACTACTCCTGAAAGGGAAGTTAGTTGCCTCCGGGTGAAACAAGCACAGGTGCTGCATGGCTGTCGTCAGCTCGTGTCGTGAGATGTCAGGTTAAGTCCTTTAACGAGCGAAACCCTTGTCACTAGTTGCCAGCGAGTAATGTCGGGGACTCTAGTGAGACTGCCTTCTGTTAAAGAGGAGGAAGGTGGGGATGACGTCAAGTCCTCATGGCCTTTATGCCTAGGGCTGCACACGTCCTACAATGGTACACACAAAGGGAAGCAAAATCGCGAGATCAAGCAAATCCCCAAAAATGTGCCCCAGTTCGGATTGGAGTCTGCAATTCGACTCCATGAAGTCGGAATCGCTAGTAATCGCGGGTCAGAATACCGCGGTGAATATGTTCCTGAGCCTTGTACACACCGCCCGTCAAGCCACGAAAGTGGGGGGCGTCCGAAGTCGCCAACGCAACCCTATGGGAGCTAAGCGCCGAAGATGAACTCCGTGATTGGGACTAAGTCGTAACAAGGTAGCCGTAGGGGAACCTGCGGCTGGATCACCTCCTTTCTAAGGATTACTTAGAACGTTTGAGTTGGTAACAATTCAAGCAGATAAGTATGGAGCTGATCCTTACAAAAACTCACAAAAGACTATCACGACCATTGTATATAAAAACGCTAAAAGTTAAATAACTTTTAGCGTTTTTTTGTTTCTTTTAAGAAAATAAAAAATTTTGTAAAGACGTATTGAATCGCCTTTTTAATTTGAAAGCGCATTCAACTCGTCTTTACAAAATCACTGTTATTCGTAACGACCAATAACAAAACAAAGCCGAAACAGTCAAAAGTATTCCGTCACTTTTTTTCCTTTGGAATTTTCAAACGCACGGCTTTACCGACGTCAAGCGGTTGCGGCTTTACGCCTTTGCCCACTTCAATAGAGAACGGAGTCGTATCGACTGACCCATATTTTAATTCCACAAGATTATAAGACGTTAACTCTTCCGAATCGAGCGCACGCATCCAATTCTCATAAGCGGTCAAATCCGTCGCCGGATTGGGAATCGGTTGTCCTTCATACTTGCTTGGCTCCGTGAAATGTTTTGTAACAATAATACTGTAAATTCCTGCCGGAACGCCTTTGTATTTCCCTTGCGTGTAAATTTCGGCTTTGCCAAACGTATTGCAAAGTCCGGTTCCGCCCCACTTGGATTGAGCGTCCTTGCGGATCAGTTCCACCACCGCTTTATCCAACGGCTTACCGTCTTGAATCACCGTAAAGGTAAGCAGATATAATTGAGGCATATCGTGCGGTAACTTTTCACTGCAACCAATAAACGCAAAAGGAATTGACGTTACGAAAAACAAAAAGATACGTTTCATAAAAATTTATCGTTGTTAAAAATGGTTAAAATTTGAAATAAAAAATATTTTCATTGGGGCAAATTCTATTCGCCCCAACAAATTTGTTGTTTCCTGAATAAAACAACGCAATTACGGCAATGTTACACTTTCGCCGCTGGAACAAGTTCCCAATGCTCCCCAAACGCCGTAAATACTTGGTCGCGATAACATCGCCGTCGTTTGAGCGACTTTCAAATCGCCGCAATCAATCGTATCGCTGATAAAGCGTGCGCTGCCGTCCATGTAACCCGCATTCACTCCACCGGTGTGGTTACTTGACGCCGTGATGTATCCCCATTGAACTTCGCTACCCAAACTCGGCTGACACGAGGGACCATTCGGCGGTATGACGGTATTAAAACCGCTATGCGTAAATGTTCCATCGGCAACGCGGAATCCTTTAGCGATAGTTCCTTGAGCCGTTAAAATATCGCTGCGATAGGTAGTTCGGCTTCCGGGTTCGGCAACTTTGACGAAGGTGCAATTCGGATCAGCCGCAGCGTTAGCATTCAAATCGGGAACAAAAATTGTATTGGCTTTTAACGCCAGATCAAAATTCTGCGCCGCTCCAACGTTACCTTCGCTCACGGCAATCGTATTGCTTGTTCCGTCGGAAATACTCGCAAAATTACGCCGTAATCCGTACCAGAAAACGCCGCGTGCAAGCGAAAATTTTGACGTGATTCCCGATACCGTGACGTCGTTACCGCCTGTATTTTGAACAACCCAATCGCCCCAGCATGTCCGATAACTGTTGCGGGTTTGATTGCCCGCTGGGGCGTTTGTGTTATCGCTTGACGGACACGCAAGCGAAGTAATTGTCCCGGAAATGAAATCGTGGGCGCTGAACGGATGCAAAGCGCCGATGACCGTACCATTGGGCAAAGTTCCAGTATCTGCTGCGGCAATGAGAGCGGCGCAACCTTGTTCATAACGGGCTTGCTGCTCAATGAACGGAAACAGAAACCATGTGGTTGCCCAACGGTCTCTGACGGCGCCGCCCCAACCGCTTACTTTTCCTCCGGCGATAAAACGGTTGGTACCTGCGGGCAAGTCGCCATGCGTATCGTGGTGATTGTGCAAAGCCAACGCCCACTGTTTTATGTTGTTACTGCACTGCATTCGTCTTGCCGCTTCGCGAGCGGCTTGAACTGCGGGCAAGAGTAACGCGATCAAAACTCCGATGATCGCAATCACGACAAGCAATTCGACAAGCGTAAACGCCCGGCGAATCAAAGATTGTTTTCCCAAACGGGCAAAAACGCTCGAACAGGCAGAAATGCACGCAATCATACGGGCAGAAGCGCTTGCAATAACGCGGGCAAAAAAGAGGGTTACAGTACGTAAAATATGACTTATTAGCCATATTACGTACCCCCCCCCCCCGATACATTCTGCCGAAATCCAAGAAAATCAAACGCCTTGTTCAACTTTTTCATAGTCGAAACTCCTTCTACATTTTTTTGTTTTTTGAAACTGAAATGACAAAAATCACAGCGACTTTATCAATTCAGTAAAGTGTATTAATCTTTATTATGCGCAAATAATCCGCAAAGTCAATACGAATTGTCGAGAAATTGGAAATTTTTTTTGAAAATAATTTTTTGACTCAAACAAAAATGCGTAAAGCGCAAAATGAAGGGCGAATGCAATTCGCCCTTTTGAAGCGATCTTAATATTTAATTTTTCCGAGTCGCTCTAAAATTTTTTTCGAGTTTTTTATTAGTTTCCCGCCCATAATCCGTGAAGATTACAGTACGCGCGGGCAGTGAATTTTCCGCCTTTAGTACAAAATTCCGCTTTTGGCTCGATTCCGGGCTTGAGCGTCGCTCGTTTGAGTTCATTTCCTTCAACAACTTCAATCCAACTGATAAAATGTTCGGGAGTCATCGGATGGGTAACGCTTCCCACCTGAACAATCAGTTTGTTTTCGTTGACGGTTGCGACGGGAATATGTTTTTCTTTTGCCGCATCAACGGTATTTTCTTTTTGCAGAGTCATTGGTTCGCCGCAACAAACTAATTTTCCTCCGCCGTTTGAAAGTAATTCAATCACGCTTCCGCAATGCTTGCAAGCGTAAATTTCTGACATAATTTATCTCCTTTCAGCAAATTTGAAAAAATTAAACATCTCATATCTATTTTACCATGAAATCAAGTTCTAGAAAAAATGGATAACAAAAAACAGTAAGTAGCTAAATCATTCGCAACTTTTATTTTTTAAAAATCTTGTATCATTTATTAAAAAATAAGCGTTATTGATTTCTATTTTTACTATTTCTTTAAGTTTTTCCGTAATTTGATATAGTTCAATTGGATGTTTTCAGAGACGTTTTGAAATTAAAATAATGGGGCGTCTTGGTTGGGGATTCGCTTTGCGTCTCCGGTGAACAATGATTGGTTATTTTTTTGGGGGCGGAAATTTTCTCAATTCCCTTGAGCTACTGTGTAGTGCATTACTTGATTAAAATGACAGCGTTAATCCGCGACGTTCACCGCCATATTTCGTTGTAATACAGTAGCCGCAATGTGCCGTTATTTTCGTAGAATGAATCGCATGTTTCAGCTTCTCCAAAACGAAAAATGTTTAAAAGATTTTTTTCTAGTCAATCCATGATAAAATTATGACTATATATTTCTTTCATTGTCATTATAGACTCTTGAAAAACAAAATCAACAGGAAAAAATAAAAAAGCGGATTGATATTGACTAACGCCGCAATATTTTGTAAAAATAAGAAATACTCAACGGTATAAAGATCAAAAAAATAAAAGTTTTACCGTAAATACGCAAATATTTTACATTCCAATCATAAACGAAATTCATTTTCATTCGTAGATATGCGAGAGAAATTTTTAATGATTTGTATTGATTTATTGGTAATATAAAATATTGATATTTTGCGATGAATTCTATCTTTTATTGATGGTTTGAATTTTATATGATATTCAATAGAAAAATAGATGAATTATGATTGAATTAATTTGGTGCGTCGTCGGCGGTTTATCAGGATTATTTTTGAAAGAGAAAAAACCGCATCATATTGCGTTAGCCGCAGCAATTGGCGTTGTACTCGGTTTTATACCGAAAGAAAATCTGCTGGCATTATTGTTTGTGTTGGCGTTATTTTTATTGCGATGCAATTTTGGCGTCGGCATTTTGACGGCGGCGGCGGTTTCGTTCTTTGCGCCGCGGCTTGACGGATTTACCGAGCAAATCGGCGCGAAATTACTGGACAACGCTTTGTTGCTCCGGTTAGAGGCAAATTTATTTCAATATCCTTTTGTTGCATGGACTTCATTAAACAACACTGTTGTATTAGGAAATTTTCTAACTGGTCTCGCCGTATTTTTACCGGTTTATTTATTGGTCTTTCTTGTTTGCCGGATAGGGATTCCTCAACCAAAACAAATCATTCAAACGCCGCAAAACAGTCCTAAACATCAGAAAAAAAATACGAAAATTCTTGCCGAATAGAAAATTTACGGACAAATATTTTTCGAGAGTTTGCCGTTTTTATTCACATTACAAAATCAGGAGAAGGCAATGAAAAAAAGATTCTATCTTTCCAAAATCGCAACATTTTTCGCCGCGACGGCGGTATTGATATTGACAAGCGTTTCGGCGTCGGCGCACGGCGTTTACGCGGATCGTTTTGAGAACGGAAAAATACGATTTTATTTTGACGATAACATGCCGGTTACGCAAGGCGAGATTGAAGTTTTTGAATCGTCCGGCAAACTGATCGCGGCAGATTGCCTCGACGACAACGGAACGTTCGATTATTCGCAATATGAAAAAGCCGCAAAAATTACTATGACGGACATGTTGGGACATCGCTGCGAATGTGATCTCTCAAAACCGCAAAAAACGTCGCCGCGCAAGGATACGACAGAATTTTATCTTGTGGGGTTGATTACTCTTGTTTTAATTGGAATTGCCGTCGGTCATTTTGGGTGGAATAGTCGAAAAAAGAAAACGAAAACCGCAACGAGTCGTCGCAATCTCTAAAATTTTCCGAAAAACTCATGGTTGCGAATGCGCGAAAGTTCGTTTTACGACGCCAATGATTGCAACGGAGAAATTTGTCGGCTCGTTTTTGTAAAGAAAGAGCTATGAAGTCAAAAATAAGATATTGTTTGACTAAACAGAAAAAAGGAATAAAATAAGAAGAAAAGTTTTTACAAACATTTTGTTTGTCCCGCCAAGATTTACCTTTCACTTACGGAGTTGAAAATGAAACGTTTTCTTAAAAGTTTTGCGATTGCAATATTCACTGCAATTTCTTGGATTTCAATAAATGGTGTTTTTGCGCAAGAATCTGTTTCCGCGCCGAAAAATATTATTTTGATGATCGGCGACGGAATGGGATTTAATCATTATATTTCCGGCGCGTATTGGCGTTACGGCGAGTTGGGACGGCAAGCTCCCGACAATTTTCCGGTACATTGCGCCGTGACAACTTCCAGCGCGATTTCCAAAGCTGTACCGAATAATTATCCGTGTTATTATCCCGAATGGTTTTGGGCGGGTCCGAAAACGGCGAATAACAAAACCGAATTAACCGAAGTTACCGATTCTTCTTCCGCCGCAACCGCAATTTATAGCGGCGTGAAAACGATAAAAGGACGAGTTGCTCTTGACATTGATAAAAATCCGCTCAAACTTGCCGCCGAAGCCGCGCATGAAAAAGGAAAAGCAACCGGAACCGTTTCTACCGTTCCGACTTGTCACGCAACGCCCGGTACGGTTTACGCGCATAATTCTTCACGCGATCACTACGAGGAAATTTTTAATTTTATGGTGCGAGAAAGCGGACTTGCCGCATTAACGGACGCTGTTTGGAAGATATCGGCGGAATTGCTGAAAGCAGCGTTTGAGTTAATGGGATTGCGCAAGTAGACGAGAACGTTCCGGCGTTAGACGTCGCCGGAACGTTATTTCCTGTTAGATATTTCCTGAACGTGCCTTTGATAGGCTTGTTCTTTAATCTGCCAGGCGTAAATAAGGACTAAGGCGATCGCTGCGGGCATAACAATAACAAACAGTCCTTCTATTGGTATAAATGCGAGATAAAAAAGAACGGCGCTGACGACGGCGAGAGGATGAGTTGCTTCTATATTTTCATTATCTGCTGTTTTCCATAGGGAATAACAAAGAACCGCAGGATAGGCTATTGTAAGCGGAGGAATCATTCCCAACACAGCCATATACCCTGCATTTGGGTTTCCGCCGAGAGGGTAGTCGATAATGGAACTGAAATAGTACCAAAGAAAAGCAAAGAGACCGACGGCAGCCAGCATCGACAGACTACAAAACGCGCCGAGCGAACCGTTCAGTAAGTTTTCTTCTGACACAACGTCCGCAAACAGCAGAATGTCTGCGATGAGTACAGCGATACTCAAGAAAATCAAACAAAGATCAAATCTACCCTTTCTCTGATTAAGTTCAGCAAGTTCTTTCTTTCTTTCTCTTTCCTTTTCTTTATCTTGAGCGCTCTTTGTTTCTTTCCGGGTAAAATTTGTTTTTTGTTGATTTGATTCTTTACTGTTATTCGCTTCATAAGTATTGTTCGGTTCCTGCGCTCTTTGTTGTTCCTGTTCGTAGGCTCGTCTGTATTCCTCGCAAAATTCATAAAATTCGCGAGGATCAATTTCTTCTTTGAAGACGTCGTTAATATTGACGCCTTCTTTCTGATACTTGTCGTACTCTTTACGTCTTGCGGCGTCGTTTAGCGTCTCGTACGCTTCCTGAATAATCTTAAAATTTTCTGCGGCAATAACGTCTCCCGGGTTTTTATCCGGATGATATTTCATGGCTTTTTTCCGGTAAGCCGCGTTGATTTCTTCTTTCGTCGCGTTTGGAGCGGCGCCGAGGATTTGGTAGTAACTAAGTTTTGCCATGATTTTGTTATTTTTCTGAAAACAAAATTGAAGGATCTTCCTTTTATCTGCGGCGATGGTTTTGAATGTTTCTTTTCGCCAGAAAGCTGGAAACGAAAAGAAGTATCGCTCCGATAACCACGCCGCAAACGACTGTAATAAGTAAACTAACGGCTATTTGTTGAAGCGACAAGGCGGCTAATGCGAGATATCCCATAATTTTCGCAAGGAATACCGCGACAATGAGAAACGTTATTTCGATGGGAACAATAAGAAATATCGTTCGCAGGATAAGTTTCCAAATCGCCTGAACTCCTCCTTGCGGCGAAAGTATGTAAAGTAAATTTTCGCATTGAAAAATAAGGACTTCCGCGACGCGCCTGCCGGTTGGTAAATAAGGCAGGTCGGAATGTGGTTCCGGTTGTTTCATAGGTACGGGATCGTAGGCGCTTGCTGCAAATACCAAAACTGTATTCCAGCTGCTTTGAGTCGAAAACGATTCGTCGCGGTTTTTTACGAGGGAGAAGTCGTCTTTTTTATTCATGTTTTTCTCTCCCCTTGTCTTTTTGTGTTTCCTGCCATTTTTTTGTCGTTTTTGATCCCATGGCGATTCCGACAACAAAACTAACGCCGGCTACGCCGACAAGAATAATTGTGATCAGCCAAAAACGTTTTACAAGTTTTTCAAGCGCCTCGATTATCTCTGCTTGTTTATTGATAGTTTTGCCTTGTGTCTCAACGACGGGTCCCAAAGGATTTGGAGGCGGTTCCGTTTGTTTGCCGCCCATCGCAAAGCAGTAAACCGGCGCTGATAACGCCAATGAAGTCAACAAAATAAGAAAGAATTCTTTTCTTTTCATATTTCTTCCTTTCGACAAAGAGAATATCGGAAAGGAACAATGTCCGACCAGAAAGGTCTCAAGAAACGGGATCGCCGATACTTGGTCGCTCCAACGCCCCTACCACAGGACACACGACGCAACACTTGTACGGGCGCTCCCTTTCGGAAGCGTCGCTACAGTGTTGTCTGTCGTGTGCGTCATTGCAAATTAACGCACGGGTGGTAGTTTGTTGAAGGACAACATTGAACGCTTAACGCATTCTTCTTTATGTGAAATTAGCTTGTCTTAAAGTTATTTTTCCTTTGATAAAATCATTTGTTAAGGAAAACCAATTCTTTTATTATGTTTCGAGATTCTTTTTTGTCAAGCGTTTTTCAAATTTTGTGGAAATAACGTTATCACGATTTTTGTAATACTTGTTTACTGTGTTTTCGTTTTTTTTCTTAATCCGGTTCTTCTTCTTAAAATAAAGGTATTGCTTCAAATTCCTTTTTCCTTTCAGGTTTTATGAATAACTCTTTGCGGTCAAAAATGAGTTGGCAGATTGCGGATCAGTCTTCCGGAGAACATAACTGGGCGAACAAAAGCGCCGTGAATTCCTTGATGGGCGGGGACGGCGCCGATCCCGTGTTTGCGGGATTGCCGGGTTACGCGAGAACGAATCCGTTCCTCCGGCGCCGCGTGATTCGCGAACTTCTGAAAAACGGAGTTCTTCCTCAACAGGCGGTTTCAAAAACGGCGGCAGGCGTTTTCCGGCGCTCTTACGCCTTTAGAGTAAGTCTTTAACCGGTCAAATTTGTTTTTTCGAGTTGATTTAGCATACGGCTTGACATGGCAATATGTATCATTGCTTTGGCGGAATCGGTGTTTCGTTCGTAATCTTTGGAGTT
>JAISZO010000280.1 GCA_031269105.1 Planctomycetaceae bacterium
AATTTACCTCCTTGTTCGTTGGTTATACAAGACGTAATTATGACCTTTTTACAATTTTATGTCATCAGCAACCTGCAAAATTCAACATTATTTAAAGACGCCTAATACGGTAGATTCAGGGGATTTTGTTATGATAGACAACCGAAAAGCCGTTTTGCCAATCGGGAGCGGTCACATAATCCGGCGTAAGCGTTGACAAACAGCCGTTTTCCCACGCCGCAAAACAGTCGGTTAAATCGGTGTGATAAAACGCACCGAGCCGATGCGTATGTCCGTGAATCGTACTGCAACCGAAACGTTCATAATGACGTTTCGCCGAATACGCCGACCATTTAGAGACATATTGTCCGTGCGTGAATAATAAATGTCCGATTCGATAAGGACGTTCCTGCGGCTGAAAACGAATCTTTAACGAATCGAAATCCAACAGCTTTTCTAACGTCAACGCGCGGAGTACGGCGAGTGCTTTCGCTTCGGACATAAGATATTTGCGAAGCCGGTACTCGTGATTTCCTTCGGAATAAATAATCCGCGAGCGCGGCGCAGCGTCCCGCAATTCACGAAGCCAATCGCGGACAGCGTCAATTTCTTCCTGCAAGTTCAAGCGACGTGTCGGGTCTTTGTCGAACCGCGACACAGAATAAAAATCGCAAGCGTCGCCGAGAATGTGAATCATGCCGGGCTTCTGTTCGCGGATAAAATCGACCGCCATTTTCACAGCGGCGGCGTTTTGAAAAGGAACATGAAGATCGTTAATCACGATTGACATGTTGCGTTGCGTTTTCATGGTTGTCTTCTTTCTAAAACGGAATATCTTCATCGTTGTATCCTTCCTCAAAAGGATCATAGTTTTCATTGAGTGTTTCTTCATTATCAAAATTTTCCGAAACGGAATGCGGCTTTTCATCAAGCGTATATTGAATGATTCTGTCGAAATGTTCGCCGCCGACTTTGCGGACGTCGATTGTTTTCACGTCGGCAATTCCGCCGGAGTTACCGATTTTCGCGGCGAGTTCGGCATTGTCGGGAATCGGATCGTTAGAACGTTCGTTCCACCACTTTTCAAATTTCTTTCGCGCCCAGCCGTCGTGTTCGGGACAAACCCATTCGGAATGAAACTCGTTCAATGACGTTTGATAATCAATGCGTAATGTCTTGGGGTCGTCTTCACCCGCGCCGCGTTTCGCATGAACAGAATATGTTACATGTTGAACTTCGTACTCGGCGTCAACGATTTCACCGCTCAAGATTCCTTCATTAGAAGCGTTTGCGTCATGCGTTTCACGTTCCGGCGGCGGGAATTGATAACCGCATTCGGGACACGTTATCACTGCGGCATAAACCATCGTTTGACATTCGGGACATTCTTTAATCGGCGCGTCGCCGTTTCCTTTGGACTTGTCTTTCACATGAATCGCGTCAACGGGTCCGTGACGTAAAATGTTCCCGCCGTAATCCAAAACAAGACAATCGGTTTTCGATTCATGCAAACGAAAGCCGCGCCCGACCATTTGATAATAAAGTTCCGGCGAGTTTGTTGGACGCAATAATACAACGCAATCAATATTCGGCGCGTCAAAACCGGTCGTGAGAACATTGACGTTCACAAAAAACTTGAGCGGCTTGGTTTCATTGCCGAATAAATCCTGAACGAATTGCTCTCCTTTGAAATGCCGTAAAATACGGTCTCTTTCGCTGTTCGACGTTTCGCCGGTCACAAGTCCGCATTCAAGCGAGGTCAATTTTTCAATCGTCTTTTGAATTTGAACCGCATGAGCGACCGACGCTCCGAAAATGAGAACGTTATGACGGTTTTGCGTTTGCGTAATGATTTCACGGCAGGCGGCATAAACATTGTCTGTCGTATTCATCAACGTTTCGACTTCATCGGCGACAAACTCTCCGCCGCGAATAGGCAGCGACGAACAATCAATTTTATGCCGTCCCGACTTGCTTTTGAGCGGACATAAAAATCCCTGCTCAATCAGTTCTTTGATTCCGATTTCGTAACAAATCTCGTTCAGCAAATTTTCAGAACTGCATAACAAGCCGGATTTCAAACGATACGGCGTTGCGGTCAAGCCGATGAGACGCACGCGCGGATTGACAATCTTTGCATCTTTCAAAAACGTTTGATACATTCCATCGCCGTCAATTGGTATGAGGTGACATTCATCGACAAGTATCAAATCAAACCGTTCCAATTCGCACGCGCGTTTGTAAACCGACTGAATCCCTGCGACAATCACCGCTTCTTTCGTATTGCGCGAATTAAGTCCCGCCGAATAGAACTTTTGCCATTAATTGCATGGTACTACTTGTTCATAAAATTTTTTCCAAAAATATTTTATATTTAGTTCTTTGATAAGTCACAACAAAAAATGATGTATTTACAACTTATTATATTGCAATACGTTACGACGATTTCTATTTTATGCGACAGCACGAAAATTATTTTTCTCCCCCTATTGCAATTTTATTTTTTGTATGATACACTTTTAAAAATTAGCAAAGTGCTGATTATTTTTAATTTATAAGGAAGTATTTATTGAAATAGTTTTTGCAAACTGAAAATTTAGCGTTCCATTGCTTGAAGGCAAAGTACCATCCTGAATCGCAAGATTCTTGTCAAAGAAGCAATATCATTGACGCTCCCGAAAGGGAGTGCCATTTGGTGTTGTTCTTTGAACTCCGTGGTACGAGTGCCTTCAACAAACCTGAATAATGGCACTTTTTTTGTTTAATTCTAAAAGATTGCCAAATTCTGGCGGCAATAAAACTTCTAATTAATCACGATAAAGTATCCCGCTCTTTTTATAAAAAAAACTGGTCTTGTCGCATAATTTTTCAAAAAACTTGTTCTTTTTTTCGTTTTCGAGCGTATTAGAGTTATCGTTTCGTTCCCTTTAACACCCTAACGAGGTCAAAGACGTCACGAAAAC
>JAISZO010000282.1 GCA_031269105.1 Planctomycetaceae bacterium
TTCTTCCGCAGGAAATCCAACGCGAAAGAATATCTGACAACGCGCCAAATTGCGGATATTTTCTGAAGTCGGCGTGTAAGTTTCCGGCTCTTTCCCCGACGGAACAAGAACTTCGACGGCAACGCGACCGCCGCCAATTCGCTCGACAAAACAACGTTGCGGATCGATAGCGACCATCGCGCGCAGTTTATTATGACCGGATTCCTCGCGCGGTAATCTTTCGTCATTCCGCCGCGTCAAAAAAAACAGACCCGTAACAATCAATACGACGACAATTGCAAGAAAAATTTTTTGATTTCGATTCATAAAAATTTATTGGGAGATGATTTCAATGAGATTGACGTAATTCGCTGAATATCCATAGCGCCCTGTCGTTGAGATTTTAGAAATAGCAGTTTTTGAATTTCTCGCCTTAAACGACGCGGCGTACCGTCTATTTTAAGAAATGAGTTTTTTTTGTCAACTTGGAAACAAGAACAATTCTGCCGTGAAAACTTCGCGATTTTTCGCGGCTTCGTAGTGAAAGATGAAAACGGAATGATAAAAAAATATTTTCCTGAATTTTTAAAAAATTTCAATTTTCCGACAATTCGTATTGACGTCGCGGATTATTTGTTCATAATTAAAAAGTAATACGATTTACTGAACTGACAAAATCATGGCGTTTTTTGTCAGTTTAATTTCAAAAAACCTTTTAAAAGAGGAGATTTCAAATGCCAAAACCAGATTTGAACGCAAAAAGTTCATTTTCAAGCCCGAAATCGGGCGTTTCGCAAAATCGGACTAGCCCGCACGGGGGGGGGGGGTAGAATATGCCGGTTGTGTAATAACAAAAATCGGCGACGCCGGAACAATTTTATCCCGTGTTGTTCTTTTCATTGCCCGCGTTATTGCGAGCGCTTCTGCCCGTTTGGAAAACAATTCTGCCCGATTCGGAAAGAGTTTTCTCAGACTTCTTGTCCGAAAACGTCTCAACAAAATCTCCGTATCGCGGCGACATGCGTCATGGGCGTTCACGCTTGTCGAACTTCTGGTGGTGATTGCGATTATCGGCGTGTTAATCGCGCTGCTCTTGCCCGCCGTTCAAGCCGCGCGCGAAGCGGCGCGGAGAATGCAATGCAGCAACAACCTGAAACAAATGGGAATTGCGCTGCACGTTTACCACGATACGCACAAAGCGTTACCGCCGGGATGTCTCATTCCGGGAAACGAGTTGACAAAAGACGGTAAACCGGTGAACGACCAACAAAATGGAAGTCACAGTGTTGGCAATAACACTAATAATCCCTGGCACATGATCAGTTGGTCGGCATTTCTTTTGCCGCAGATGGAAGCGGCGCAAGTTTATGCGCTCATTGATTTCAATCGCGGCGCATATCTTCCAATTAATGCGGATAACGGCAACGCTGGATCCGGCGACACGGCAAACGCAGACGCTTCCGTTTCAGCTCCTTCGGTTTTTCGTTGCCCTTCCGCTTCCAATCCGACAGGTTCGTTGACCGGAACATTTACCGTCAATAATCCTAGCGCCAAAACAGCCGTTAAAGATTATGGCGCCGGAGCGTCCGCAAACATTCTCATCAATGAAGCGGCTGATACATGGTGGACTGCAATGTTACCCGACCGTAATATCCGTGATAACGGAAACAGTCGCGTCAATGGGCTTTTTCATCGGGCAAGCGGTTACAATTTGGCGGACGCCACCGATGGAACAAGTAATACGATTGCGTTTCTGGAAGCACACGCTTATCGTCCTAAAATCCGATCCGATGTGGTTAATCCGTTTTTCTGGAATCATCATCCGGGTTATGGTTTAATTATGACAGACGGCGGCAGTAAAGATACGAAAATGTTTGTGATCAATAGAAATGTCGCTACGGATAACACTCGCGACGCTTATAGTACTCATACGGGCGGTATTAATACGGCGCTTGCCGACGGTTCCGTGCAATTCATTTCGCAAACGATTCAACATGAGACGTATCGGCGGTTGATTTCACGGTACGACGGTAAAACGGTTTCGTTCTGATAATTTAATCAAAACGAAACAAGCATAAAATGATTGTCTGAACTTTGGTTGATTGGATTTTATGAGCTGTTCATGAAATCGAATCAACCAAAGTTCGAGACAATTTATCAAAATTTAAATCAATAAAAAGAAAGGTTCTATGTTATTATGAAAATTTATCATACGCTCGCGTTGTTGTTGGTTTGCGTCTGTTTGAGCGGATGCGGTGAAAATCAGCGTTTATCGGGTAAGGTGACGTTTGACGACGGCTCGCCGCTCACAGTCGGCATGGTCTGTTTTGAAAATACGGAAAACGGCAAACTCGGACGCGGCGAAATCAATTCCGACGGAACTTACGTTGTCGGATTTGAAACGGATAAAAACGGGATTCCGAAAGGAACGTACAAAGTTTTTATCACCGGCGCAATTCTCGAAAAAGGAATGAATGAAAAAACCGGTATGCCAATTGAAGAACAGCAAATCGCTTTGAAGTATTCCAGTACCACGACTTCCGGTTTGACTTTCACCGCCGACGGCAAAACAAAAACGTTTGATATTACTGTTGAACGTCCATCTATCAAAAAATAATAAAATTTTTGATTCGCCACGAAAGAATACAATAAGACGGTTACTTCGGGAGAAAAGTCGCGCGGCAGCATGCGCCGCAGGTAACCGTTTTTCTGATTCCCGCAATTTGAAAAAAAATGAGGAGATACTTTTTGGTTGTACTGGGCGTTCATTTTACAAATTCATTGTTTTCCTGAAATTTTCCTCAAAATCGTCTTGCCGCGCGACTTATTATATTGTACAATAATTGTGCGTGACAAAAATGTTTTCGTTTTTGAGAAAGATGAAAGCGATGACTTCAGGAAACATTTCTTACACATTTGCGGCGGCGGCGGCAGGGACTCATTTGTCGGAACGCCAAACGGAAAACGCTGAAAAACAAACGCGTGCGGCAAATCAGGAACGTGTTCGCGACAGCGTGGAGCGTGCGGAAAAAGCGGCGGAAGCCGGCGCGGTACGCGACGACAGCGCCGAAACAAGCGACCGCGACGCGGACGGACGCCAAGCGTGGCGGCGCGTTCGAAAAGGTCAAAAAACGCCGGTTTCTGAACGCGAACAATCGAAAGACACGACCGGAAAAATCGGTAAAACGCTCGACGTCAGCGGTTGAATTTCCTCTCGCGTTGATTTTTTGATGATTTTCTGGTAGAATGTTTTTTATTGCCGTTTTCTTTTGGAGAACTTCGTTTCTCAATTTTCTGTTTTCGAATCCCGACAAAAATTCGCGTTGCGATTGACTACGAAAAATTACAAAAAACGCCAAAACATTGAAAGCGAAAAATGTAACCGTTCACGGGGTAGCTTAAATACATGCTTTTTACCTAACGCAAAACACGCAATCTTCCTGCTTTGACGTGATTTGCGGCGGGTATTTTATGCACGATATTGTGATGGACTACATATAGTAGGTAAATTTCAAACGAGACACTATTTTCAAAACCCCGTGAACGGATACCGAAAAATTACGGGAAATATACAAGGTCTTATTGAATTTCAAAGCATTTTCGCAAAAGTCCGAGAAAAAGAAAGAGAAAATATGAATAATAATGAAGAGAATATGACGACAAACGATTCCGATTCTCAAAACAAATTGCCGCATTTATTTCCGGCGTTTTGTTCGATGATTTTGCCCGGTCTGGGACAATTGATACAAGGACGCGGAAAAGCGTTTGCCGGACAATTGGCGCTTTATGTTTTGACGGCGCTTGTTCCTTATTGCGGCATTATCTCTCTATTGAACGAGTTTCCGTTTTATTGGACGTCAACATTATTTTCATTTTCGTTGTTGCTTGTCTTTCCGATTGTTATGATTTTTTTCTCGGTACTTGACGCCGCTTGCTGGAAAACAAAAGAAAAATCGCAATTAACAAAACCGTTTTATCGATTAGTAGTCGTTTGGGGAATTATTTATTTTCTATTATTTGTTCTTCTCTTTCCTGTAACAAGTACGGCAAGAGAAGCGGCGAGACGAATGCAATGTGCCAGCAATCTAAAACAAA
Source organism: Planctomycetaceae bacterium (assembly GCA_031269105.1). Lineage (GTDB taxonomy): Bacteria > Planctomycetota > Planctomycetia > Pirellulales > Thermoguttaceae > WRMR01. The sequence continues at coordinate 4,075 of JAISZO010000282.1, forward strand.
TTCTGCTTGCAATGCACAATTATCATGACGATTATAAATCTCTTCCTCCCGCTTACGTAACAGACGCTTCCGGCAAACCGAGACACAGTTGGCGGGTGTTGCTTTTGCCGTATCTCGACGAAAAGGAACTTTACAAAAAAATCCGTTTGAACGAATCTTGGGACAGCGAATACAACAAACAATTTCACGCGCAGACGCCGAGACAATTTCAATGTCCAAGTATGAACAAAAGCGGCGTTAAAGCGTTTATTTCCTCGAAATTTTCTCGTATTGCCGACGGTTGTTCTTACTCGTTGGTAACCGGAAAAGAAACGGCGTTTCACGGTTCGGAACCGGCGAAATTTTCAGACGTCACCGACGGTACGTCAAATACGATTCTTCTTGTCGAGCGGATGGTTCCTGTCAACTGGATGAATCCGACGAACGATATTTTGCCGGAAACCGCGTCATGCGGAATCAACGTCGAATTAACCGGAATCGGAAGCGGTCATATCGGCGGCTGCTGCTGCGCGCTCGCAGACGGTAGCGTTACATTTCTTTCCGAAAAGATTGATCCTCAAAAACTCAAAGCGTTCTTTACTATCAACGGCGGAGATTTTCATGAATAAATAGAAATGACAAATTTCTAATTTCCGGCGACGAATGTACCGCCGCATATTTCCCGAACATTCAACAAAACTTTTAACAAACTTATTCAATAAACAACATGACAAACGCAATCAATTTTTCTTCCTATCCTAACTCGCGCGGTTATTTTGGCGAATACGGCGGAGTTTATGTCGGCGAAACGCTGGCGTCGCCGCTCAATGATTTACGAAAAGTCGCCGAAGACGCTTTTCGGGACGAAAATTTTTGGGTGGAATATCGCGAATTACTGCGGCAATATGTCGGTCGGGAAACGCCGTGTTATTTTGCCAAACGGTTAAGCGAATATGCCGGTTCGTGTCCAATCTGGCTCAAGCGGGAAGACCTCAATCACACCGGCGCGCACAAGGTCAACAATACGGTTGGTCAGGCGTTGCTTGCCAAACGAATGAACAAAAAACGTTTGATTGCCGAAACCGGAGCGGGACAACACGGCGTAGCGACGGCGACAGTCGCGGCGTTGTTTGGGCTGGAATGCCGCGTTTTCATGGGCGCGGAGGATATCCGCCGTCAACAGCCGAATGTGCAACGAATGGAGTTGCTCGGCGCGGAAGTCGTATCGGTAACGTCCGGTTGCTCGACGCTTAAAGACGCAATGAACGAAGCGATGCGTTATTGGAGCGAAGTCGTCAACGACACGTTTTACGTGGTCGGAACGGTAGCGGGACCTGATCCGTATCCTTGGATCGTGCGGGAATTTCAAAAAATTATCGGCGAGGAAGCGCGGCGGCAAATGCTTGAAGCGACCGGAAAATTGCCGGATTGCGTTGTCGCGGCGGTCGGCGGCGGAAGTAACGCAATGGGAATTTTTTATCCGTTTTTGAACGATTCGTCGGTGAAGTTAATCGGCGTCGAAGCGGCGGGCAAAGGTTTGGAAACCGGCGAACATGCCGCGTCGCTTAATGCCGGAAAAATCGGCGTGCTGCACGGCGCAAAGTCGATGTTGTTGCAGGACGAACATGGTCAGATTCGCGAGGCGTACTCGATTTCCGCCGGTTTAGATTATCCGGGAGTCGGACCGGAACACGCGTTTTTGCGGGACGTCGGACGTGCGGTTTACAAAACCATCACCGACAAAGAAGCGCTCGACGCGTTTCAAACGCTTTGCCAATTGGAAGGAATCATTCCCGCGTTGGAAAGTTCGCACGCTTTAGCGCAAACGCTCAAAGAAGCCGCCGCGTTGCAAAACCGCACAATTCTCGTCTGCCTATCAGGACGCGGCGACAAAGATTTGCAGCATGTCCGCGAGGCGTTGGAAAAAAATTAAACTGCAGTTTTTATTTTTCCAGAAATTCTTACAAAACAGAAAAATACTAAAAATTCGTGATCTCCGCGTTCAAAAACGCATAACGCTCTATTTTACATGAAAGGAGTTGTCGGTTTGTTTTTTCAATATGCAAAACAGGCAGAGCAAATGAGTTGCCGTTTCTGTAAACGTTGCCATCCAGAAATTTTGGAACATTCCGCGTCAAAAAAAATTGACGAAACGGAATACGTTTACAAAATGAAATCGCCGGTTGGAACGCTCACGATATCAAGCGATGGTCAAAATATTTCCGGTCTTTGGATGGAAGGACAAAAGTATTTCGCAAAAACATTGGGCAAAGATTTTTTGGAACAAAATCTACCGGTATTTGAACAGGTTCGACAATGGCTTGATATTTATTTTTCGGACAAAGAACCGGATTTTACGCCGCCGCTTAATCCTAAAGGAAGTTTGTTTCAAAAATTGATATGGAATGATCTTTGTAAAATTCCTTACGGACAAACAACAACCTACGGGGAACTTGAAAAACAATTTGGATTGAAAAGTCAAGGCAAACAACATACTTCCGCACGGGCAATCGGCAATGCGGTGGGACATAATCCCATTTCAATTATCATTCCTTGTCATCGCGTTCTCGGCAAAAACGGCGGCATCACCGGATACGCGGGCGGTATCGATAAAAAAATAAAACTTTTACAATCGGAAGGCGTTAATATTGAAAAATACTCGTAAAAAATGAGATCGACTAAAACCGCCAAACAACCGCATGCAGCCGGAACATTATGCGAAATGTGATCTAAATTTTTAAAGATATTCTATAGACCGCGCTGAATAAATAAGTCCCGCAGGGACGAGATGATGCATAACCGTAGGGGAAACCGCCGGAAAGAGCCGCGTGCGAAAACAATCAACCACACCCCGTCAATCGGCATCGCCGACTGCCACCCCTCCAACGGAGGGGAATTTTCATGGGAAACTCTTACAGAGTTTCTTTTCTTCTCGCGCAGTTTGTTTCCGTAGGTTTCGCTGCGCTTCACCTACGGTTATGCATCGTTTTGTCCCTGCGGGACTTCCTACCTCCAGTGAAACTGCAAAAGTATCTTCACAAAATCTATTAGATTTTTAATGATCAAAACAAAACCTTATTTCCACCTTATTTTCCGAACGAAACAACCTCAGTAGCCAAACGTCGCACGCTCAAAAACAACCTTATTACCCAGCAGTTTCAAGTTAAGCCATCTTTAAAATTATACTCAATAAAAATTATTTGCTTACTTTTTAATAACCAAAACGTGATATTTTCACTATTTTAACATATTGCCAGATAAATTAAATAAAAAAGTTTTTTTTGGAGGGAGTTGTAGGCATTTTTCATTTGTATAAGTATAATAAAATTATGCTGAAATAATCAGTGCTTTACAAAATTTCAAAACCATCGCAAAAGGCGTTATTTATGAAATCTACGATTTCTTCAATGTTGTTTGTTTTGTTAGTCTTGTTCGAGTTTAGCGAGCCGCAATGTTTTGCTCAATCATCCAATTCCGACGCGATAGATGAGCCAAAAACGATTCCCGCAAAAGCCGTTACGTCAATAAGCGGCGCGGACTTGGAAGCTGCGGTCTCGCAAGCGAATCTTTTATCACAGGCGTTTCGCGACGCGGCAAACCGCGTCATTCCGGCAACAGTCAAAGTCGAAACGACGCTTCGTTCCAGCGATTCGCCGATGAACCGGATGTTTCCGTTTGAAAGTCCGCCGCGCCGCCGCATGATTCCTAGCGAAGGACTCGGCACCGGCATTATTATCGATCCGAAAGGAATTGTTCTCACAAATAACCATGTTGTTGAGGACGCAAAAGATATTAAAGTTCTCCTTTCCGACGGACGTGAATACGAAGTGACCAACCGCAAAGCCGACAAAGAATCCGATCTTGCGTTATTGACAATCAAGCCGGAAGAATCGTTGCCGTCCGTAAAATTCGCCAACAGCGACACGATTGACGTTGGCGATTGGGTTGTCGCGGTGGGAAATCCGTTTAATTTTGAATCGACAGTCAGCGTTGGAATTATCAGCGCGCGGTGGCGGACAATCGGCGACGTGCAGCGCGGCGACTTTCTGCAAACCGACGCGGCAATCAATCCGGGAAATTCCGGCGGTCCGCTTCTCAATTTACGCGGCGAAGTGGTTGGTATTAACACCGCGATCGTGTCGCAAACCGGCAGTAATTCCGGCGTTGGTTTTGCGATTGCGTCCAATACCGCGAGTTGGGTCGCCGAGCAACTTGCCGCCAAAGGAAAAGTCGATCGCGCGTATCTCGGCGTTGGAATCGAAATGGTGGACGCGAAACGCGCCGCGACGGTCGGAGCAAAACCGCGCGAGGGCGTTTACGTCAAGTCCGTGCGGGAAAAAACGCCGGCAAAAGACGCCGGCGTGAAAGCTAACGACATTATTCTTACTTTTGACGGACGCAACGTTAATTCGCCGCCGCAATTACAATCAACCGTCGAGCGTTCCGATTTGGAAAAAGAACATGAAATCACGGTTTACCGCGACAAAGAAATTATTAAATTGCCGATCAAAGTGGCGATTCTGCCGAAATCCTTGTTATCGTCCGGTTCCGTTTTAGGCGATCAACCGGCGTTTCACCGCGACGCTCTCGGTTTGTTCGTGATTACGCTCAACAACTCGGAACAATACAGCTATGAAAGTTCGGAAGGCGTGGTTGTCATTGACGTAACTCGCGGAAGTCTTGCGGCAAACGCCGGTCTTGAAAAACGGATGTTGATTACAAAAGTGGACGACAAACCTGTAAAAAATACCGACGAATATATCGCCGTCCGTAAAGAAAGCTCGCTCGAAAACGGCGTGAAATTCAACGTCGAGTCGGAAGACGGACCAAAAGAAATTACCATCAAACGCGGTAAAAAAGATGAGACGGAAGATAAAAAATCCGACGAAGAAAAAACCGACGAGAAAAAATGAGAGAAAATCTCTCGTCATTCCTTTTTGATATGAATACGCGAAATTGTTACGAATAAAAATTGAGACGGGGACGGAAGAGAAATTTTCAAAATAGGAAAATATTGCAAATCAATTTTCTCTTCCTCCTGTCTCCTTGTCTTGTCATTTTTCCAAATTTTTCCTTTGGCGGATATAAATTTCCTTTTTTCCTTATTTTTTATTCTTAATTTTGTAGTTTTTTTGACATTTCCGCCGAATAACATATATTATCAGTGATGTTTTTTGTCCGTTAGAATCGGATAATCCTTCACAAAAAGACTTGGCGAAAGCTGTTCATTTTGCCGAATCTACTAAAACTTGTGAAATTTTGTAGAGAATTAAACTTATCCTGTTTTCCTCTATTATTTTTTTCCGCCCCAATTAAAATTGTCTCGCAATATTAAAACCTTTGTTAGATATTGCGCGAAAATTCCTTACCGAATTATTTCCTTAAAATATTAAAGTGAGACGTTTTTACTCAATAGGAAGCGTAAAAATGTCATTGCGAAAAGATTTCATCTTGATTTGCGTCGCCTCAACGACAAATGAAGGAGCATTTAAGTCATGTCGCAGACCGATAATCCGCGAACCCCAATTTCAACAGCAAACGATTTTCGTTTTTCAAATGTTTACGCTTTCAATACCGAACATTTGAAAAAACAATCGCAGCCATTTTATTATTTGGATACCGATACTATGTCAGAACTGAACGAAGAACCAATCGTTTTTGATCGTTCCAATTCGCGTTATGCTCCGAGAGAAGAACGTTTGACCGGCGTCGCCGATACCGAACATAATTCTGATGATTTACAAACGCCGCGTTCTGAACAACGTCCCTCTGATCGCGGCGAACCGGAAATCTGGCGGCAAGAAGAACGTCGTCGCGAATCGCGTTATACCGAGCGATCCGACATGGAACGACAAGGTTACGAAAAGCATGATCAGGAACGGTTTGGTCAAGAACATCCGACCGAAAATCATCGTAACAATCGGGAAAACAGAAGTTGGAATCCGCAGCGGGAACAAGGTTCAAGATTTCAAAATTCGCAGCAAAGGGACGCTCGCAATAATTACAATCGTTCCTCGAACCGTCCGCGTTATAACGGAAATCATAATAACGCAAACGGCGGCGGATATCGCGCGAATAGTTCCTCGCGTGAAAATTTTCGTCAGGAACGTTCGCAAAACGCGGACGATCCGCACGAAAACAACCGCGACAATCACAACAGCGGAATGTACGTTTCCTACAATAACAATCGAAACGGCGGACGTTCCAATAACGGTTATTCTCCGCGTCCTTATCGCGGTCGTTCGCATGAAGAGCAGCTTGAGCCGACAATCGGCGCACGCGGCAAAAAAGGCGAGCCGATTTCGCTTGCCGAAGAATTGGCTCTTGAAAAAAGTTGCGGATTGCAGGAGCCGAATTACGATGAATGTTACGAACAGCTCCGAAAATTAGGCGATGAAACGTATCTTGGCGCTTTAGAAAAAATGTCGGCGCAGGAGCTTGTTGCGGAATCGCGTTGTCAAGACCTCGCCACCGAAGAAGGAATCAGTCGGCAAGAATTGATTTTTCGGCTGCTTAAAGCGAGGATTAAAAAGAACGGTCTGATGTACGGCGAAGGAACGTTGGAAATTCTTCCCGACGAGTTCGGCTTTTTGCGGAGTTCGGAATATCATTATCTTTCATGTCCCGACGACATTTACGTTTCGCCGAGTCAAATACGGCGATTCGGATTGCGGAACGGTTCGATTGTTTCCGGTCAGATTCGTCCGCCGAAAGAAAACGAGCGTTATTTCGCGCTACTTCGCGTCGAGGCAATCAATCATGAAGAGCCGAACAAACTTTCCGGCAAACCGTTTTTTGACGATTTAACGCCGATACATCCTGATTCGCGGATTATTATGGAAGACCCGAACGGCGACTTGAATACGCGGATTGTCGATTTAACGGTTCCGGTCGGTTTCGGACAACGCGGATTGATTGTATCGCCGCCGCGTGCCGGAAAAACGATTCTCATGCAAAAAATGGCGAAGGCGGCAATGGCGAATTACCCGGATTTGCATCTCTTTATGCTTCTTGTGGACGAGCGTCCTGAAGAAGTGACGGACATGGAGCGTCAAATTAAAGGCGAGCGGTGCGAGGTGATTAGTTCGACATTTGACGAACCGCCGGCGCGTCATATTCAGGTTTCGGAAATGGTACTTGACAAAGCGAAGCGGATGGTCGAGTACGGAAAAGACGTGATGATTTTTTTGGATTCGATAACGCGGCTTGCGCGTGCGTGGAATACGGAATGTCCTGCGTCGGGAAGAACGCTTTCCGGCGGCGTGGACGCGAATGCGTTACAACGTCCGAAACGCTTTTTCGGTTCGGCGAGAAAAGTCGAGGAAGGCGGTTCGCTGACAATCATTGCCACCGCGTTAGTCGATACCGGCAGCCGGATGGACGACGTCATTTTTGAAGAGTTCAAAGGAACGGGTAATTTAGAAATCGTTCTTGACCGTGCATTAGTGGACAAACGCATTTGGCCCGCGATTAACATCGGACGCAGCGGCACCCGCCGCGAAGAGATGCTTATGACGCCGGAAGAATACCACCGCATTTCCATCCTCCGTCGCGTCCTCAGCGACCTCAACCCGACCGACGCAATGGAATTTCTCACCAACCGCCTCATCAAAACTAAGTCCAACGGCGAATTTTTGATGGGATTGAATGTAAAATAAAAGAGATCATAACTAATCAGCGCCCCATCATTTTTTTCGTATCTGCAAGTTGAGCAACCGTTTGCGAAAGTTCGCATTGAAATATTTTAAATTGCATTGCTTTAATTTTTTCGACGTTGCTGTTTAATACAATGATTTTTTATAAACGTTACATTCTGTGAAAATATTGTTCTTTGTTATATTTTTGTTGTTTGTTAAAAATATTGCGAGGCAGGGGCGGATACTTTTTGAGTCGCTGCCTCGTTCTAATTCTTATTACCTCGCCTGCTTGCGTCAACTAAGCACAGACGCAAGCCCAAAGAATTGAGCCGGTCGTCCGGCGCGGAGTAACTACGAAACGCCGATCGGCAGCACCGGGCGCCGTTGTTCCCGCCCCCGCCGCGAACCACGCGGTCCGAACCAGACGTAGCGCCCGTAGGATTGGTAACGCTACCAGACGGATAATCGCCATACCAATCATTGCACCACTCCCAAACATTACCGTGCATGTCGTACAAGCCCCAAACATTTGACTTCTTTTGACCAACAACATTCGTCGTTTTCTCCGAACTCGCTTTTAATCCGTCCTCAACATGATACGCCCCGAACCAAGCATATTCCTTCAACTCCTCTCGCGAATCGCCAAAACTATAGACAGTCGTCGTTCCGGCGCGACAAACGTATTCCCATTGCGTCTCTGTCGGTAACGAAAATCGATAATCCGACGAAACAAGATCGTTCAGTTTCTTAATGTAATCCTGACAATCATTCCACGAAACGCTCTCCACAGGAAGTTGACCGCCCTTAAAATGACTCGGATTATTCCCCATCACGCTTTCCCATTGCTCTTGAGTTACTTCCGTTTCGCCCATCCAAAAGCCATGCGTTAATGTCGCTTCATGTTGCTTTTCATCATTGCCTCGATTGGATTCATCAGACGGACTTCCTATCTTAAAATTTCCCGGCGGACTCTGGCGAAACGCATATTCTACGCCGTTAATACGCAAGACCATCCGATCCCCGGCTGTTCGTCCCGATTGAATTTCATAATCGTCAAGCAATGTTGTCGCCGACGATTGGCTTGTTTTGTTACAACCGACCAAAACCGCTAAAAGCAATCCCAAAATCATGTAACGCTGAATGTTCAAATTCGTTTTCATTTTCAATTTTCTTAAAAGGTTCGTTAAAAATTTCATATACGAAAACAACTCTTCTCTGCCGTTCAAAAGTCCAATCAATCCCCTCCGAACATTCTTATTTGACGCTTTTTGCTCCGATTTTGAAGCTATTGAATGTTATTGGTAGAGCGTTTTACGAAATTTTATTAGACTTATTTTAATAACGCCAAGCAAGTCATTGTAGCATCTGATGAGTTGTTAAACAAGTCTATCAAATAAAAAGGCAAGCGACTGTTAAGCGACTCTCTTATTGCGTTTGCATTACGAAAAACTAACGCTTGTTTTTTGCGGATTTTTTTTTATAATAATGCGGTAACTTTTAAAAAAGAAACGGCGGACGGGACGGTCGCGCGAATGAGAAATTTGAACGGCAGATTTTGTTGACAAATTTCCGCTTCGCGAGGAAAGTCCGGGCTTCGCAGGACGCGATGGTGGGTAACGCCCACCGGCTAATATAAGACGTTTTGCGTTTTATGTCGGCTAGGGAAAGTGCAACAGAAAGCAAACCGCCTACGTTTCAGCAAGGACAAAATTTTGTCGTTACTGAAACCGGCAAGGGTGAAACGGCGAGGTAAGAGCTCGCCAGCGAATCGGGCGACCGATTCGGCTATGTAAACCCCATCGGAAGCAAGGTCAAACAGAAACGAACCGCAAAGAGAAACGTCAATGCGGATGAACTGGTCCGGTTCGTCAAAGTTTCGGGTGGACTGCTGGAACGGCGGAGCAATTCGCCGTCAAGAGGAATGACCGTCGCCGAGCTTATAGAAAAACGCGGTATTTGCCGTATTTTTTATAAGAATCGGAACAGAACCCGGCTTATGCGTCCGCCGTTTTTTTAATCATCTTCCGAAAATCTTGAAGACTTTACCAAAAGACGCTCTTCCATGCGTTTTCTCGTTTCCGCTTACGAAACTTTTAACTATACTCCATTCGCCAACGATACGGCTATTTTGAACGATTGGAATTTAGGATTTAACAGCGATGTCAACTTGATAAGTGCTGTTTCGTTAGCGAAAAGAATATATTAGCTTTTCACTTGTTACAAACCAAGAGACAGACTGGCACGATACCGTATTTCATATGATTTCGAAAATTATTCTAACAAACTCGCGACGAAAAGGAATTGTGAGAAATCCTAAATCATCGAATCTCTTGCAATTCTGCAAATGAGAATTATACTCTTGACTTGCGTTTTTTAATTTTACTTGTCAAATAGGATAGAATATCAAAAATGACCAAAGTGGCGATATTAGGAGCGACGGGTTACACAGCCCTCGAATTAATCAAAATTTTACTGCGGCATCCCGGAGTTGAAATGACTGCTTTGACTAGCCGCGAAGAAACCGCGCCGGTCGATCAGGTACATCCCTCGTTGATCGGGCGGATTTCTTTACCGATGGAAAATCTTTCTGCAAAAGAAGTTGCGTCGCGTGCCGAATGCGTTTTCAGTTGTCTTCCCCACGCGGCAAGCGCCGCAGTAATTCCTGAACTTCTCGAAAACGGCGTCAAAGTTGTTGATTTTAGCGCCGATTACCGACTTCATTCGCCGGAAGTTTTTAAAAAATGGTACGAGGTTGAACATCCCGACGCAAATCGTTTGGGAAAAGTCCCTTACGGTATGCCGGAATTGTTTCGGAAATCCATTATTTCCGCAAATCTGGTCGCTAATCCCGGCTGTTATCCGACAACCGCAATTTTACCGTTGACTCCCTTGCTCCGTGAAAAACTGATTGAATCGCGCGACGTCATTTTGGATTCCAAAAGCGGCGTGTCCGGCGGGGGACGTAAGCCGAAATTGAATTATCATTATCCTGAATGCAACGAGAATATTACAACTTATAACGTGGGAAAACATCGGCACTTGCCGGAAATCAATCAATATTTGTCGATGGCGGCGGGAACATCACTCGAAGTGATTTTTACGCCGCATCTGACGCCGATGGATCGCGGAATCCTCACCGCCGCTTACGCGAAACCGGCGCGAACAAATATCACGCAATCGGAAATTCTTGACGTTCTCCGAAATTTTTATCAAAACGAACCATTTGTGCAAATTGTCGAGCATTTGCCGGGAACAAAAGAAGTCGCTTTTACAAATCGTTGTCATATTACGGCGCGCGTTGTCGGGGAAAGAATTATGACAATTTCCGTCATTGACAATCTTATCAAAGGAGCGTCGGGGAGCGCCGTGCAGAATTTCAATCTGATGTTTGGTTACGAGGAAACTTTGGCGTTACTGTAAATAAAGAGGATTTCTACCCCCCTTTTTCGCCGCGAAGAAACAAAGAACTACGAAAGATTTTTCGTGATTTTTTTGTAAAATACGAAATTTTTGAAAAAGTTCTCTTGCAATTTTTGATTGAGTATGACAAAATACTAAATAATGTCATTTTCAATTAAAAATCTCTTCGGAAAAATCCGAAAACGATTTTAACGACGAATATTATTACCGCATATTATTCAAAAATACAGAGCTTTAATAATATAGAGAAGAGTAAGAAAAATTACCAACCGGAAGGAATAATCATCGTGAAAAAAGACAAAATGAAACAAAATACGCAAAATGACGTCAATGAAGAGGAACGTTATGTTCCCGCTACCGCAAAGACGTCTTGCTGGACTCGCGGATTTATTGCCCTGCTGATTACCCAATTTACCGTCGCCATGAACGACAACATTTTTCGATGGTTAATCATTCCCATCGGTAAATATTATATGCCTACGGAAAGCGGCAAAGATTTTATTCGGACGCTGGGCGGCTTTTTTTTGCTGGTTCCGTTTATTTTGTTCGTTTCCGCCGCGGGATTCGCGACTGACCGTTTCAGCCGCCGAAGCGTAATGAAATGGTGTAAACTTTCAGAAATCATTTTGTTGTCCGTCGCCGTTTTGGTCATTTGTTTTTTATCCATTCCCGGCGGAATAAAAGTGGCTGTTTTGTTGGCGCTGTTATTTTTATTGGGATCGCAAGCGGCGTTTTTCAGTCCGACGAAATACGGCGTTATTCCCGACGTCGTTCCGCAAAATCAAATTTCTAACGCCAACGGCTGGATTGCCATGACTTCGTTTCTTGCCATCGTTTCCGGTCAATTACTCGGCGGATACTTGTATGCGTGGACGACAAATTTTAAAGAAAACGGCAATGGCGAAATTATCGGAGAACCGGGAACGGCAAACTGGATTATCACGGCGGCGGTTTTGATCGGTATTGCCGTTGTTGGTTTTATCGCCAGCTTGTTTATGCCGAAACTCAAACCCAACGATCCGAATGTAAAATTTCCGGTCAATATGTTCAAAGAAAGTTATCGCGATATTAAGTTGCTCATGTCGTATAAAACATTGTTTGGAATTGCTTTGACCAGTTCGTTTTTCTGGGGACTTGGCGCGCTTTCGCAAAACAATATTGATAAATACGCTTGTGATTTTCTGATGGTGAAGCAACAATATGTAACCATTCTTGCCGCGATTCTTTCGCTTGGAATCGCCGCCGGTTCGTTGCTTGCCGGTTACTTGTCGAAAGGACGCGTCGAACTTGGACTTGTTCCGCTCGGCGCGTTGGGAATCGGCGTTTCCGTGATTTTACTTTTTTTCACGCCTCATTTGCCGGAAGGAACGCTGACGGGGAAAGGGGAAATCACGTCTTCCAGTTATATTTACGGTTCCGTTTGTCTGATGCTGCTTGGAATTACCGCCGGACTTTACGACGTGCCGCTTGCGGCTTATCTGCAAAAAGAAAGTCCCAAAGAAAAACGCGGACGAATTCTTGCCGCCTATAACTTTTTCTCGTTCAGCGCAATGCTCGCCTTTTTGGGACTTTATTACGTTCTGGCGCTGGTTTTCAATTCTCTCGACGCGACAAAAACGGCGGCAAGTCTTTATATTTGGCTTGCCGGAGGCATACTGGTTTTGATTGTTTGCGCGGAATTGGCGAGGTTTTTAATGCTGCCGATTCTCGCGTTTCTCGTGCGGACGCTGTTTCGTTGGATTTATCGCGTTGAAGTGCGCGGCGAAGAAAACGTTCCGCTTGAAGGAGGCGTGTTGATGATCGCCAATCATGTTTCGTTCATTGACGGTTTGTTGATCTATGCGTTTAGTCCGCGTCCCGTCCGGTTCTTTGCACATAATAATTATATCAAAGGACGAATTGCAAATTACGTCGCTAACGTAACCGGCGTGTTGCGGATCGTGCCGGGCAAAAAGTCGGTTGTGGACGCAATCAAAAAAGGACGCGCAGCGCTTGCCGACGGCGAAATTGTCGGAATTTTTCCCGAAGGCGGATTGACGCGAACCGGACAAATCCGCGAATTTGAACCCGGCTATACGTCGTTCTTAAAAGGAAATGAAAACGTACCGATTGTGCCGGTGTTTATCGGCGGATTGTTCGGCAGCGCGACCAGCTACGCCGACCGCAATCGCAAAATTTTGAGTTTTCCGAAGCCGTTGCGTTACCGCGTTGTCGTGGAATATGGCAAACCGCTACCGGGAAATATTCCAACGCACGAGTTAAAACATATCCTTGACGAAATGGGCGCCGATTCCGTCATGCGGGAAAAAGGGAAACAATTCATTCCGCCGTGTCAGGCGCTCCGAACATTGAAAAAGAATCTCTTTTCTTCCATCGTTCAATTTATTGATTCGACCGGCATGAAACTCAAGCCGCGCGATTTTCTTTTGCGGACATTGATTGCGCGTCGGATTTTACGCCGCGAAATCCTTGCCAAAGACGAAAAAAACGTCGCGATTTTAACGCCGCCGTCGGTTGGCGGCGCGATAGTCAACGCGGCGTTGTCGTTTGACTGCCGAACGACGATTAATCTCAATTACACATTCACGTCGGAACTGCTCAACTACTGTCTCGAACAAGTCGGGATCAAGCATGTTCTGACAAGCCGAAAGGTTTTGGAACGGCTTAATTTCAGTTTGAACGCCGAAGTGGTTTGCATTGAAGACGTCGTGAAAAAAGTAACGCTCGCGGACAAAATAATCGCGACTCTTCAAACGTTTTTACTTCCGGCGTGGATTCTCGAATGGCGATTCGGACTGAATAAACTCAAGCCGGACGATTTGCTGACGATCATTTACACCAGCGGCTCGACCGGCAAACCGAAAGGAGCGATGCTCAGTCACCGCGCAATTTCTATGAACATTGACGGATTCCACCGCATCATTAAATTTGTTCCGACCGACCGCTTGTTGTCGGTATTGCCGTTTTTCCATGCGTTTGGTTTTACGGTAGAAATTTGGGTGCCGATGATTATTAACGTCGGTTCCGCGTATCATTACACGCCGCTCGAACCGAAGAAAATTGGCGAAATGGCGGCGGAATATCAATGCAATTTATTAGTGGTTACGCCGACGTTTGCGCGGACGTATTTGCGAAAATGTCCGCGCGAGGCGTTTGAACATGTCGGAACGGTCATTTTTGGCGCGGAGAAAATGCCGAAAGACCTTGCCGACGCTTGGGAGGAAAAATACGGCGTTCGTCCTGTCGAAGGTTACGGCGCGACGGAATTGTCGCCGGTGGTTGCGACGAACATTTCGGAGGAGCGAGTCCATGACGATTATCAGCCGTGCCGCCGCGAAGGTTCTATCGGCAGACCGCTTCCATTCCTTGCCGCAAAAATTGTCGATATTGAAACGTGGAAAGAACTTCCGCCCGATACGTCCGGCATGTTGGTCGTTAAAAGTCCGACGGTGATGAACGGTTACTACCGCGAACCGGAACTTACCGCGAAAGCGGTGCGCAACGGTTGGTATATCACCGGCGACGTCGCCAAAATCGACAAAGACGGCTTTGTGTTTATCACTGGACGCGAAAGCCGTATCTCGAAAATCGGCGGCGAAATGGTACCGCATATTATGATTGAAGAGATGTTGTTAGAGATTCTGAAAAAACATACGTCGCGGCAGGAACAGGAAGAAGAGACGCCGCAGATTCCGCTTGTCGTAGCGGCGATTCCCGACGAGAAAAAAGGCGAGCGAATCATTGTATTGCATGTCGGTTTACCGGTAACGTCGGACGTTCTCTGCCGTGAAATGTTGGCGACTGGTTGCCCGAATATTTGGGTTCCCTCGCCGCTTCACTTTTATCAGGTCGAGGAAATCCCGCTTCTCGCAACAGGAAAACTCGATCTCGGAAAACTTCGCGAGATGGTGAAAGAGATTGCGAAAAGAGAAACGTGAGTGAAAAGTGGTAACGATTCCGTGATATTTTTCAGAATGCGTTTGAGTTGATTTTAACCAAACCTTATTTTCACCTAATTTTTCCGAACAAAACAACATCAGTCGCCAAAGACGCAACGGATTGTTTTTTATACTGAAATTCCTTTTATTTTTTGTTTCTCACAGAGACGCAAAGTTTTATTTTTCAACACTAAAAACCTTCGTGAAAACTTCGCGCTTCTTTGTTCTTTCGTGGTGAAAAAATATTTTCCCGAATTTTCAAAAAAAATTTCAATTTCCCGACAATTCGTATTGACGTCGCAGATTATTTGTGCATAATAACAAGTAATATGATTTATTGAATTGACAAGATTGCTGTGATTTTGCCATTTCAATTTCAAAAAACAAAAAAATTTAGAAGGAGTTTCAGCTATGAAAAAGTTGAACGAAGCGTTTGATTTTCTTGATCTTCGGCAGAATGTATCGGGGGGGGGGGGTACGTAAAATGGCTAATAAGCCATATTTTACGTACTGTAACGCTCTTTCTTGCCCGCGTTATTACGTGCATTTCTCTCCGTTTGATTGCGAGCGTTTCTGTCCTTTCGTGCGCTTTTGCCCGATTCGGAAAACAATCTTTGATTCGCCGGGCGTTTACGCTGGTCGAATTGCTCGTGGTAATTGCGATTATCGGCGTGTTAATCGCACTTCTGTTGCCTGCCGTTCAAGCCGCAAGAGAAGCGGCGCGACGAATGCAATGCAGCAACAAACTCAAACAGTTAATGTTGGCGTCGCAGAATTACCACGACACTCACCAATCATTCTGTTCCGGCGGATCATTCAAAGCGGAGAGTAGTCCGTTTATTGCGTTGTTGCCATTTATTGAGCAGCAAGCGAAATACGACACTCTCAAACAGGTAACAATTAATAGCTTTAACAGTTTGTTTGACGTTGCTTATCAAGACGTTCCTTTCCTTGCCTGCCCGTCTGACGGCGGAGTGAAAAATGTTCACGTGGGAAATTTCAGCTCAGGGACAAATGTCGGACTCAGCGGAACTAATTACATGTTTTCAATGGGAGACACGACATTAGGGTCAGGTTATTCGGATCATACTCTTGCGCTCGTCAACATGCGAGGATTTTACGGCGGTATGAATATTTACCGTAGTATGGCAGCGATCACCGACGGAACATCAAATACGATTGCATTTGCTGAAACATTAATCGGGCAGGCGGATAATGAAGGCATGGTCGGACGCGGCGTTGTTCAAGGAATGACCGAATCGGAAGTTTCTTACGCAACCGGAACAAAACCTAAAATCACGAACACGCCTAAAGATTGCGCAACCAAACGAAACGGCAAAGCATTAAGCGGGACATTAAATTCCAAAGGACGTGGTCGGGCATGGCAATTTATGCCGCCTTCTCAATGTGCTTTTCAAACGATTCTTCCACCGAACTCTCCTTCGTGTTCTGCCGGCGGAAGTTGGAATAATTCGTCAGTTTTTAGCAGTGCCAGTAATCATACCGGCGGAGTCAATGCCGCATACGTAGATGGTTCAGTGCATTTCATCAACGATACAATTAATATCGTAACAAACGGTGCGGCACAAGATGATCCTTATAAAACGCAAACAGTAATCGTTAGTCCGTTTGGCGTTTGGGGCGCAATCGGTTCCATCAATGGCTGCGACCCGGCTTCGTTGTAATGTCAACACGGTAAAGCCGCAACCAAAGGTAGGCGACTTTTCGCCGAAAGGGCGCCTGCCTTGTTCGTTTTTGCTCATTAATTACCATTTTTACCAACATTCAACTCAAAACACAAACCATGAAACAATTCAAAACATTTATTTTGTTTTCTGTTACGTCAATTTTGTTGTCCGGTTGCGGGGAAAAATCACCGGAGGGTTTTCCGGTAAAAGTTTATCCGACAACCATAACCGTTACGAAAGGAAGTGAAAAACTTGCGAATATTTCCGTCTATTTTGATTTGGAAATACCGCAAGACTGGAACATCGGCGGAGTAACGGGCACAAACGGAGTTGCGGTGATTCGCACAACACAAAGCGCGTTTCAAAAAAATGGTGCGCCGGAAGGAACCTACAAAGTCCGTCTTTCCGAAGAGACGCCGATTATGCCCGATGAACTTTCCGACGCTCAATATATGGCGTTGACTCCGACAGAACGCATCAGTTACGAAAAAAAGAAGGACGCTTTTATTGAAGCGAATCGCAAAATTCCGCTCAAATACACCAGCCGTAACAACACTCCGGTTTCTATCACAGTCAGCGCATCCGCGCCGAATGAATTGACTATTGATACGGCAAAGTAAAACGGTTAAAAAATTCGGGATTTTTCACATTTTTGTGACATTGTTCCTTTTGGGTACCTCTAAAAATTCCCAAAGTTGATTATTGTCCCTATCGTCCCATCGCCTCAATTTTAGGGACTTTAGGGACAATTGGGACAAATAATTCCGTGATTAAAAAACGGATTTTTAGAGGTTCCCACTTGATAAAAAATAATTATTAAGAATATAGGTAGTAGATAAAGTTGCGGAATTATGGTTTGGAATCCGACGCAGGTTCACCATTTTTTGTCTCTGTTTTTTTACTTTGTGCGGATTCTTTGGCGGCGAGAACTTCCTGATATTTCGGCGGTTTCATCTGAATCCGTTTGAATCGTGTTGCCTTGTCAGCATCCGGTTTGCTCAATAACGCAATCCGAACCGCTTCATCCGCAATCGCTTTTTTTAT
>JAISZO010000009.1 GCA_031269105.1 Planctomycetaceae bacterium
GGCTTGACTTCCGAATTTCTGCTAAACTTCTTCATAGCGGCGCTTCCTGGAAAAATGATGGTTTGGATTGCACTCACCATTTTCCAATAACCCCGCTAACTTTTCAACGCATACACAACTTTCGAGTATAACTCGTTGTTTCTATGATACTGGACAATGCAAGATATTGTCCTAGTAAATCAGTAGAAGAGTATCGACAAGATTTAGGCGCCATTGTATTTCTCTTTTTACCAACCTACTCGCCTCATCTCAACTTGATCGAGCGACTTTGGAAGTTTTTAAAAAGACAACATTCTACAATAAATATTACGAAAAATTTGCAGATTTCACGCAAGCCAGTAAAGACTTTTTTAAAAACATAAAAAAGCACGAGCATGCATTACGCTCTTTACTCGCCGAAAATTTCCCTATTCAAAAAATTTTAAAAAACGAATTTTAAAGTGTGAAAAGTATAATACTTTTTTTGACGCTTTTTCTTTGGGAATGGAACGATAACAAGACGTCGGAATCGCAAGCGGTTTGATTTTTTTATCCGTCGGCGATAAAATCAAATGCCATGCGTTTGTATGTTTCTCAATCGCGTTTTTTTTCTGTAATTCTTTTTCCCAAACAATTTCTTCAATTTCCGTTAAATCCATTTTGTGATTTTCACCGTTCCAAAGCGTTTTTACCAAAAGATAAGATTTGAGAGCAAGCCGCATCGAACCGCCGAGCCATGAGATAGTTCGTTTTGAGTCGTTGAATTGCAAAGGGATTTCCGCGTTTTTCGATTTCGGCAACGTTTGGCGAATGATTTTGTCTTTTTCCGCCAACAATGTTACGAGCCGCCGGACGTAACGGTTAATTTTCTGCCGGATTTCTGGATAAGTGCGTTGCTTTTTTGAGGTCATTATTTTCGTCCGTGCCGAAAAGTGTATGATAGAGTTATTTCAGCGCATGAAAAAAGGGCGTTGGTCATTTGTCGTCCCAGCAACTTCGCCAAAAGCCCACACGACAACATTGACCACGCTCGATTTCTCGGACGTAGCAACCTTGTCGCTCGTGTGTTCAATTTTGGCGATTTGTTGAGAGCGATTTTCTACTTAACCGATTGTATTGTAATGAGTTATGTTTGCATTGGATTTTATGTTTTATTTATTTAACTTTTAAAATATACTTGAAAACGAGACCTGATTTTTGTTTTAGAGTATTTCTAAAAACTTATTTTTTAGAAATGCCAAGAGTAAATTTTTCTCAAAAGCGCCAAATATCATTGACAAGAAATGAAAAATCGGCACAATATCTTTTATGGACGTTTTATGAGTAGATTCTTACAAAAGAGATCGCTTGATTTCCCTATTGGGGAACACTCTTATGGGAACTTCTCAAAACATTCAATAAATAATTTTTTCGACAAGATTAACATAATTTACAGGATCGATTGGAATTTGTCAATCCTGTCTAAAAAATAAGTTTTTAGAAATGCTCTTATAATAAACGCTCCGCGTCGTCAAGAACATGACGAATACGCTCCTTGATTTTTTACCTTCATTCTATATTCCCTTCCTATGTCGAAAAAAAAGAAAAACCGTTCGCCGCGTGAAAATTTCACGCAAATCAATCATGCGATAGAAACTGCAATAAAAATCGTACCGTCAACGCCGGAAACGGGAATTTCCGAATCGCCGCCGCGTCGTGAAAATCCCGCTCTTTTCCGCAAAATTTTGCGGCGGTGCGGTTCGATGGTCGTAGCCATTCTGCTGACGTCCGCGTTAATGGCGATATTGGCGTGGGCAACGTTTGTCGAAAACGCTTACGGAGCGCAGGTCTCGCGTTTTGTGATTTACCGCTCGTGGTGGTTCGATGCGATTGTCGGATTATTGGCGGGAAATATTCTTTGTTCGATGACGTCTCAGTTGCAATGGCGGCGTCTGCCGTTTCTCGCGGCGCATCTCGGAATTTTGCTGCTGATTCTTGGTTGTTTCATTACGTCGCGTTGGGGAATTGAAGCTCAATTAACGGTGTTTGAAGGCGAACTGTCGCGGTTCGCTCAAAAAATTTCCGACGGCGAAATTCAACTTGCCGTCAATGATTTTCACGCGACGAAAAAAGAAGAAACGTCCGCAATTTCAATGAACGCGACGGACGCGGCATCGCTTACGTTGGAAGATTCGGTGAAAGAAATTCTCGACGCGGAAAACAACGTCAAACGCGATCCGTCCAAAATCAAGCCGCCCGGTTCGATGTTGCAGGAAGAATTGGACGTGTTGCAACAATATCCGCAAATTCGCATTCCGGTTGTGACAGGACCGATGAGTTGGCGGGAGTATTTGTCGAAAAATTGGTTTGTCGAAAACCGTAAATTTGCGGCGGCGTTGTATTTGCCGATGCGGTTGGCGCATCGGACGAAAGGCGCGATTTATCAGAAAGACGGCGCGACGGTCGAGTTGTTGGATTATCTTGCGGATTCGCGTCTTCAACCGGCAAAACAATTAAAATTGCGGATACAAACAATCAAGCCGACGGATTCTTCCGTCTCTGAAAAACAGGACAAAAACGACGATCCGAAAAATTGGAAGGAAATAACGCTTCCGCTTGGCGTCGCGGCGGACGATTCGCGGCGGGAAGATTTGTATCTTGCGCCGCCGATTCCCAACGAAAGGATAACGTATCGTCTTGCCAAAACCCGCGCCGAGCAAGACGCCTTTCTGAATATGCCGCCGTACGAAACGCCGTCGGGAACTTGGGGCAATCTTATTGTTCGCCTCGGCGGAAAGAATCATACGTTCAATATGGACGAGTTGATAAAATTGCAGGAAGAATACGGCGAACAGATTGACCGCGCGGCGTCCGCAAAACAACAATCGGAATGGCAACTTTCCGAATTGCGGGGCAAACTTCTCGGTTTGAACGTTTCGCAAAACGTATCGAATAAGCCGAAAAACGCCGACAATAAAGAATCCTATGAAAAAACCAAAACGGAAATTGCGACGGTTGAAAACGCATTAAAAGAACTTGAGAAAACGTTTGCGGAACAGGAAAAGACGTTGCGGGAATTGGAATCTCATGTTCGTCTGCCGATTGGCGAAACCGGTTTGACGCTGGAAATGACGCAGTTTCGTCCCGATTTGCTGGCGGCGATGTTGCAAATTCGTAAAGCCAACGAGCCGCCGCAGCGTCTCGCGTTGTTTGCGGATAGACCGTTGACGTCAACATTTGCCGAATCGTTAGGTTTGTACGCCATGTTCGCGCTGAATCCGAAAAAACCGATTCACGACGCGCCGGGACTCGCTCCGCCGCTCACGTTAGAACGCGCGTCTCAACCGCGATTGGATTTGATGCAAGGGAAAGATAAAGCGGATCGAAGCGTTTATTATCGTTTCTGGGACGGCGAAAAATACGCAAAATCCGGTCGGTTTTATTCTTGTTTTACTCCTTATTATAACGACAAACGAGACGCTGTTCTGTACGATACGGAATTACCGCCTCAAACGATTTCTTTCGTCGGAGCGGAACAATCAATATGGAATATTGAAGTTGCGGAATATGAACCGCACGATTATCCGGGTTATACGATTGTGCCGAAACCGTTTCAAAAAACGAGCGAAACGGGAACGCCGCCGCAACGCCGCGTCAAGGTGCGAGTTACGGCGGACGGCGTGGGCGATGAAACGTTTTGGCTGGCGTCGGGAATGTTTCTTACGCCGTTGAGCGGATTGCCGGAAACGCATGTTGGTTATGTTTCGGGCAAAGACCGAACGGTTGCGGTTACGTTTCCGGCGACGTATCTTGATCTTGGATTCTCGGTTTACTTGCAAAAATTCGAGCGGAAATTTGATCCCGGAACAAGTATGGCGTCGCATTATTCGAGTTTGGTCGGCATTTATCCGCCCGACGAAAAACGCGCAGACACGACTTCTCAACCGCCGCTTTACAAAGAAGCGTTAATCCGCATGAACCAGCCGGGGATGTTCGCCGACAAAACGGCAGGCAGAAAATACCGTTTATTTCAATCGTCCTATCGCGGACCATTTCCGCCCGGCTCGCCGGAATACGACCAATTTCTCGGCGGCTATCTTCTCAACGGCGAAACGTCGCCGCGCAAAGCGTTGTATGCGACGGTGTTGTCCGTTAATTACGATCCCGGACGCGGCTTGAAATATCTCGGCTGCCTGTTGATCGTTCTCGGTTCTTTCGCGTTGTTTTATACGAAACGGCGGAAAATATCGTGTTGAAAATGAATCGTTTTCTACATTCACCCTTATTTTAAGACACGATTTTACGTGGATTCATCGAGTTGCGGTAAAAAAGAGGAGTTTCCTTCATAAATTTTTTTTGGACTTGCCCTTTCCATTTACCTATAAAACATTTATACTAATGATTGCGTGGAAAAATAAGCGTCAATATCTCAAATCACCGAAAATTGCTCTCAACCAATAAATGGAACAGAACGCGGTTTTCGGAAATCCTTAATAATCAATGGAAGAATGAAAAGTGAAAGAAAAACAAACACATCCGTCGCAACCGGTACAAAAAACAAATTCTAACGACCCATGGACAACGCTGCAAATGCAGCTAGGTCTTCTCACGTCTCCGATTGAACATGAGCCGGTTTCGATTGTTAGCGCTGTTGTTCCGAAAGAAACGCTCCAGGAAGAGAATAACCTTTCAGAAATTACGCACAACAACGCGAAAGAATCGCCTCGCGAGAATGATAATCAAACGCAAATCATTGAAGAAGAAACCAACACGGTTTCGGTAACAATTCAAGTGCCGATTAACGCAGAAACTCGTCCTATTGTATCGGAAACGGAAAAAGAGACGAAAACTCTCGCCGAATCGACAACAGAAACGAAAGTAGAAAACGAAGTTTCATTTCTGGATTTTGGAGATTTGGGCGATACGGGGATTCCGCAATTTGCGTTTTCCAAACCGCGTGCGACGCGGAATCCAACGGAAAAATTGCCGGAACCCGTGACAAAATTTGAAGTTACAAATCATGATTTTTTAAGTGAAAATCCCAAAGGCGAAAATTTGCAAACGTCGTTTGCAGAGAAAGAGCCGTTGGAGTCGGAAAAAGAAAAAGTTTTCGATCCGTTGGCGACGGAAGAATTGCCGACTTTACTTTGGCAACCTAAAAAAATCGTCGCAACTCCGCCTCAGTCTTCTCAAATTGCGTCATTTTCAGACAATCTAACGCAACAAAAACCGGAAACAACGCAACCTCTCGCCGAAACTCCGCTTTCCGGTTTCAAACGGCGTGAATCCAATCGTCAGGAAAACAGACGGGAAAAATTTGCTCCGTCGTCCGCTTTTGAATCCTCTGAAGACATCGAAATTGAAAGACCAACTCGCGGCTCGCGTCCGCCGCAAAAAAAATCGTATTCTCCTCAAAGAAAACCGGTTCTTGAAGAGGACGCCGTTTTGTTTGAGCCGGAAGAAAAAGCGGCGGAAGAATTTGTCGCACGTCCGAAATCGCAGCGACCGACTCGCGATTCCCGACCGCAACGATTTCAGAGAAATCCAAAAACGGAAGATATTTCGTCGGAGCAAACGTCTTATCGCGATGATTCCGAACCGGAAAAACGCAATTTTTCATCAGACAACAGTAGGATTCAGGAGATTCCGACTCATGCGCAATATGAAGAATTTCCGCAAAAACGCGCAAAAGAGCGGGAAAGAACCGTTACGAAACCTCGTATAGAACAACGAAATTCGGAACGCAGTACGGATTCGGCTATGCCGTCGCCTGCCCCGCAAAAATTGATTGTGCCGGGATGGGACGACGCTGTTGGCGGTATCATCGAAAAAAATATGGCAAGACGAAATAACTTCACGTCGCAATCTTCGGGCGCTTCGTCGTCGAAAAATCCCAATTATCGTCCGAAAAAACGTCAGTAAAAATGGAATTGAATTTTGTTTTGAAAATTTGAATTTACCCGAAATATCTCTATTGTCTGATAGAGATATTTTTATGCGCACAAAAACAACGCAATAATAAAACAAATGTGCGGCGTCGGTTTCGTTTGCGGATTTGTCGGGAATGTCTTTTGAAGCTCTCATGAAATTTTTATCCGTTTTATCCACGCCCTATCATTTTGAGGAAAATGTGGTATCTTATTGATGTTGTCGTATGCTGATTTGTCAATTTTTGTCAATCAGTATTAACTGTGGTTTATAAGTTAAACAAAAAATAAAGATTTGTCAGACAATTAATCGAAAAGGCGAAAAAATGGCGCTGTTTGAAATTGAGACGCAATCCCATATCGTAATCACTTGGGCAAACGACGAGGAACAAGCTCGTCAAATTTTGTATAATTATTATCCGTCGGAAGAAGCGATTCGCGTAACCAAACGTCCGCGCGACGCTTGGGTGATCTCAAAATCTGCATTAGGAATAACCGGAAAAATCGATCCGTGCGATATCGCAAGAGATTGTCTCGCAAAAGCGTCCGGCGACAAACTTGCCGCAATTCGCCTCTACATGCAACATACGGGTTCCGATTTGGAGCATTCCAGAAAAATCATTGAATCCAATATGATTATTGGTTGGTAATTTTTAAAACTTCTCAAATCTCCCATTTTCAAAATGAAGACCGAATTGTCCACCGAAACGCTTTCGATTTTGACGCCGGTTTTCAACGAGCAGTCCTTTTTGGCGAGAATCGTTGAACGGGCGCTTGACGCTCCGTTGCCCGGCAATCTCAAAAGAGAATTGGTGATTGTCAACGACGCGTCCACCGACCGAACTGCCGATGTGATCAAGAGCTTGTGTGAAAAACATTCGGAAATTCGCGCGTTTGAGCAGCCGTATAATCAAGGAAAAGGCGCGGCGATTCGTCGGGCGATTCAGGAAATGACCGGCGAATTTGCTATTATTCAAGACGCCGATTTGGAATACGATCCCAACGATTATCAAATTGTATTGAAACCGCTGGTCGAAGGATTGGCGGACGCCGTTTATGGATCGCGGTTTGCGACGCGGGAAATGCGTCGAGTGATGCATTATCATCATAAATTGGGAAATCTTTTTCTGACGCATTTATCAAATTGGACGACGGGACTTGACCTGACCGATATGGAAACCTGTTATAAAGCGTTTCGATCAGAATTAATAAAGTCGATTCCGTTGCGGTCAAATCGATTTGGAATTGAGCCGGAAATTACGGCGAAACTGGCAAAACGCGAAGCGGTCATTTATGAAGTGCCGATCAGCTATCACGGCAGGCGGTACGACGAAGGGAAAAAAATCGGCTGGAAAGACGGAATCAGCGCGGTGAAGACCATCGTAAAATACTGGTTTATCGACGATTGTTATCATTTAGATTCCGAAAAACAAACGCTGCAAATGACCGATTACGCGAGGAATTACACGCGATGGGTTGCAAAATTGGCGGCGAAACGATGCGGCGAAAAAATTATTGAAATCGGCGCGGGAATCGGTCTGGCGTCGCGTTACCTTGCGCAGCGGAATCAACTTGCGGTAACGGAAACCGATTCCGAACGACTCAAAATTCTCCGTAATCTTTTTGACGGCAATCAAACAGCGGAAGTCTTTGAAGAAAACGTTTCTTTCGATTCGTTCTCAGAGACGATTGTTCGCAAAACCGGAAAATTTGACACGGTGGTCTTGCTTGACCATCTTGCAAAAACTTCCGAGCCGGACGAACTTTTGACGCGATTAAAAAATTTGTTATCCGACGACGGGAAAATCCTTTTGACGGTTCCGCTTTTGCCGTTTCTTTTCGGAAACGCCGACCGAATTGTCGGACGCGTCCGGCGCTTCAGTAAACGCGAAATTCTTTCTCTTTTGAAACGTAATGGTTTTCAAACGATAGAATACCGCTCTTTCAACGCGCTTGCCGTGCCGGGACTTTTGTTCTTAAAATTTTTGCGCAAGAAAAAACTGGGCAAATACTTGTTGAAAATTTATCACACGTTTCTTCCGGCGTCCGCTTATTTGGAACGCGTTCTTCCATTTCCGCGAGCCAATGCGCTGATTGTCGTCCGGTTGATAAAATGAAAGGAATATTTCAACCGGATTTGCGGTGAAGTATTGCAAATTTCGCTAAAATATTACAAAAAATGATCGCCGTGTTTGGGGCTATCGTTTTACAAAATTTGGCTTTAACAAAATAAAAAAACATTAACAAAAAAAGTTCAACATTATTCCGCCGATAAATACGCATTTTGCAGTAAAAATCCGTTGAGTTTGACGTTTTGATCGAATAATAAATCAATGTTATCTAAACATTCGATTTGAACGGAAAACATCGTTCGTTGCGCGTTTAGCAATTCGATGTAGCTGCATTCGCCGTGTTCATACGCTAATTTCGTGACGTTCAACGATTCTTCCGATTCTTTAATCACCTCTTTTTGATACAGTAAAACGCGATCTCTTGCCGTTTTGTACTGCGCAAATTGATTTTGAAATTCAGAAGTCAAGGAGTTTTTAATTCGTTCAATGCTTGCCGCAGACGCTAATAATTCCGAATTGGCTCGCATAATGTTTCCCTGATTTCTGTTGTTGATGCGGAGCGGAACGGAAATTCCTAACGACGCTTCCGTTTGATTTTCCGACGTGTTGTATAAAACGCTTCCTGTCGCGCTGACATTGATTCCCGCTTCTTTTTGTTCTTTTCGGAGTTTTGCTTTTGCGGCTTCGTGTTCGGCATACGCGCGTTTCAACAGCGGACTTTCCGACATGATTTGCCGATAAATTTCTTCTTCATTCGTCTCAATCGGTAAAACGTCGAGCGAATCGGTGATTTCAAACGAAACGTCCGTCGGAAATCCAATCAGCACGGCAAGATTTTTCGACGCGGCTTCGCGTTCAATGACCGCGTCGTTCAAAGTAATACGAACGCGGTTTTTCTCGATTTTCGCTTGAAGAAAATCTGTTTTTTGCGTTTCCTGCGCTTTGGATAAACTCTCCGCAGACGACGCGGTCATTTCGGCAATTTTTAAGAGTTCGCCGGCGAGCCGCTCTTTTTGCGAGGCAATCAAAAGACGATAACCGGCAAGCGTCGCGTCGTTGACGACTTTTTGACGTTGCATCTGCAATTGTTCTCTTGCCGCCAGATATTCGGCATTCGCGGCGTTTTGTCTTGCCGATAATTTTTGTTTGGAAATATGTTCGTAAGAAAACGCGATTCCTTGCCGTCCGGCGCGATTTTGTCCGCCGACTTCTTCCGCAGAATAACCAATTGTCGGATTTTCTTTCAATCCGGCTTGAACCCAACTTCCTCGATACGCTTCCATCTGCCGCGACGCTTGAATAATCGCCGGATGACGGTTTAACGCGAGATCGCAAATTTCCCGAATGGAAAGCTGCCGCGAATAAGCGTTGGCGTTGTTTGAAGCGCCGGACGGCTCGTGATGCGATTGTATTTGAATCGGCGGTTTTGGCGCGGAAGGAATTTCGCTATTGAATGCGGGAACGTTTCCCAAAACCTGAGCGTAAATTTTTTCCGGCGTTCCTATTAACGAAATCAGACCTATCGACAATAACATTGCCGAAGATTTGCTAAACCAAAAATTGTTTCTCATTGTTACTTTCTTCCTTGAAAATTTTCCAATGATGCAAATTTCAATAATCAGAAAAATCTGATAATAACGTTTTTCGTTATCGACGGATAAAACAATGGAGTATAGATTATTTTAGTCAAAACAGAAGCGAAATATATCATCAAAAACGGGATCGTGTTAATTATATCGATTGTATTAATTTTACGAATCTGCCGTTTTTGATTGTTCCCAGTTTTATTTGCAAAAATAAGTGAAATCGAGAATAAAACCACAGAGGCAAATAATGATTCGCCTCTCATGCGGAATACTTAAATTTGCGATTTTGGAGTTGGTTTCAACAAAATATTAAGAATTTTGTTTGCGGTATTTTTATAAAGCGGATCGCCGCTCAATTTTTTCCATTCGGAACTGGTAGCAAATTTCTGCCAGTTTGCAATTTTTTCGTCTATGTTTTTGAAACTGAGCATGTACGTCAAATTCGGCGTCATCCGTCCGGCAAGCGTTTCGCCGTAAAAAACAGGCGCCATTCCGAATTTTTTGAAAAGAGCAATTTCGCCGCCGACGTCAAACATCTCAATTTTTCGGGCGTTTCGTTCAATGTTGTAACTATTGTAAAGTCGAATCTGCAAAACGCGGTCTTTTTCAAGCGACGGTACTTCGATTCGCGGAAAATGATCGAATCCAAGCAACAACGACGCTTCGCCGGTATCGTAAATCGGATCGTTCATCGGGGCTTCAAAAATGGGCGAGGCGTCTTTCAAATAGGTATCGTCGGCGAGCAATTTCGGAATAACCTGAAGAAGTTGATTAGTCGTCGTAAATTGCGTAACAAGAAAGACTTTCAGATCGTTGGCTTTGTCGTAATTTTTATCGCCGTCGTTAAGTTCGGCGCTGGTTTCAAACAACCCGACCGGTTTGATTCCCTGACGGTTGAGCGCGGGAATCAACGCGGCGTCGAAAATTTCGATCAATTTTTGTTTTTTTTCGGCGTTGGCGCAAGTAAAAACCCGCAATTCGATGAACGCTTTTCCTTTCGGAAGTTCGTTCGCCAATGCGGATTGTTGCGTCATTGTTCCTGCGGTCGCGGCGGTTCCGACTGCACACGAAACCGTTCCGGCGGTTTTCAGAAAATCCCGTCTTTTCATAACATCGTCCTTTCATTTTTTTATTTTGTTGAAAAACAGAGGGCGGTTACATCATCGCCCAAAATGAATTATAATAGTTTTTTCAACGTCTTGCAATACAAACCTAGCCGTTACTTTACCGGAGATTAAAAATTATGAAAAAATACGTATGTTCTGTGTGCGGATTCATTTACGATCCATCTATCGGCGATCCGGACGGCAATATCGCTCCCGGCGTCGCTTTTGAAGACATTCCCGACGACTGGCTTTGTCCGGTTTGCGGAGTCGGAAAAAGTGATTTTGAGCCAGTGGAATAGTTTATGATCCGCGAAAGTTGCAAAATTTTATTTTCAACAGTCTTTATCTGCATAAATTGAAAAATCGGGCGATGAAAACTGATGATATTTCCTTATTGAAGGATTGAATTATTACCGCGCTTTTATCGAAAGTGCAAACAGTTTCACAAATTTAGAAAGAAGGTTAATCTTATGCCGGATAATGACAGCAATGTTCAAGGCAAAAATTATGGAATCGGTATTCCGCAGAAGACCGAAGGGTATTTCCTGAAAGGAAACGCTCATATTGACTGGGGAATGAAAGACCGGTTATCGCGGATTTTTAGTCCGAAATCGGGACATACCGTGATGTTGGCTTTCGATCACGGTTACATTATGGGACCGACGTCGGGGTTAGAGCGAATTGATCTGACGATAACGCCGCTTTTGGAGTATGCCGATTGTATTATGTGTTGTCGCGGAATTTTACGTTCCGTCATTCCGCCGACATACAATAAGCCGATTTCCCTGCGGTATTCCGCCGGTTCGACGATTCTCACTTATCTCAACGACGAATGTTTGCTTGACGTTGAAGAAGCGGTGCGGTTGAACGCCTCGCTGTTGGCGTGTATGGTGGCGGTCGGCGACCCGAAACATGAAGCGTTGACAATTCGAAATCTTACAAAAATGGTTGATCTTGGAACGCGTTACGGGATTCCGTCGCTTGGCGTGACCGCCGTCGGCAAAGAACTCGTACGCGACGCCCGTTATTTGTCGCTGGCAAGCCGCGTTTGTGCGGAAAACGGCGCGCATGTCGTTAAGACGTATTATTGCGAGGAGAATTTTGAGCAAGTGACCAATTCCGTACCGGTTCCGATTGTCATTGCAGGCGGAAAAAAATTACCGGAACGCGACGCGCTCGAAATGGCTTACCGCGCTATTGATCAAGGCGCGGCGGGCGTTGATATGGGACGTAATATTTTTCAATCGGACGCGCCTATCGCCATGCTCAAAGCCGTTCGCGCCGTTGTGCATGAGGGATTCAAACCCGATCAGGCGTTTGAATTGTATCAGACGCTCAAAAATCAGTAATTTTTCGCGCTGTATCATTTGTTACTGATGTTGTTTTAATTGAACAAATTAGGTGAAAATGAGATTGAGGGAAAGCGAAAAGTTAAAAATTTTGCTAACAGCGAGTAGAAGCCAGATTACAGGCGCCAGCGTGGTTTTCAACACGCAAAAGTACGGCAAGCCAACGCCGGCTCCTGTTATCTGCACCCTGTTGTCTCATATAAAAAACATCGGCGCCATCTGTAGAAAAAATCTTTAAAATCTTTCATGAAATCTTCGTGGCGAAGTTGAAAAATAAGGTTTATTGAAAGAATAGCAAAAAATTAAAATAGACAGTTACGCGAAATGTTGTTTATTATTCGCAAACCTGACTTGCTATTTACGAGAACAACAATTATATTAGAACAATCTTTATCCTTTGATCTGTGTTCAACGTATTTTAATCAATATCAATTGCCAATTATTAATCGTCAATTGGTCTGTTAATCAGATTTGTTTAACGAGTATAAAAATATGAAAAAATTTTTAGCGTTATTATTATTTTTGTGTTTTGCTTTTACTGGCTGTAATCAAACTATCGACAGCAAAAGTGAAAATATTACGACCACCACACCAGCGGCAATAAGTACCGAAAGCGTTACCAATACAACGTCGGCAATTCCGCCAAACAATACTACCGTTGCTGACAACAGAATTGTAGAAGCAACCGCTGTCAAAAAAACGACCACAGCAACACCGAAAATTGCCGCTACACCAACAACCGTAACAAAACCGTCAACACTGAGTAATGACGACATCATAAAAGACCTTTTCAACAAAAGGCAAAGTAATGTACAAGTACGCGGCAACGGAGTGGTCACAAAAATATTACCGGACGACAACGACGGCGCAAGACATCAACGCTTTATCTTGAAGTTAAATAGTGGGCAGACTTTGTTGATCGCTCATAATATTGACATTGCCCCGCGTTTAGGCAATTTAGCGGTTGGCGAAAAGGTCGAGTTTTACGGCGAATATTACTATAACAGTGAAGGCGGCGGAATACACTGGACACATGACGACCCAAACAATAAACATATACCAGGATATTTGAAACGAAACGGAAATATTCACCAATCAACAACAACAACAACGCAAAATACAGACAAAAGCAACATTGCCAATCGAAACTATATCGGTAACATAAACTCACAAATTCTTCACGTTCCAACTTGCAATAGTTTACCTTATGAACGAAACCGCATCTATTTTGGTACGATGCAAGAAGCGTTGAACAAAGGTTATCGTAAACATTATGAATGTATGGGAAATTGAAATTATACTTTTTACAGTAACAATTATGATGTTTTATTTTT
>JAISZO010000404.1 GCA_031269105.1 Planctomycetaceae bacterium
ACGCTCAATCGCAAACGAGGCAAACGAATCTTGCGACATGATATACGCTTCTCCCGAAAAAATTTTATTCTAATCTATGCGACTCTTTTGAATAGGATCGGTTGTTAGAGATTGGCTAAAGATCAACGTTTCTAAAAATAAGAGGAATCCGATTTTGCCGCAACTGTCGAGCGAATCGCGAGTTCGTCGAGTTGCTTTTTCGAGACGACGTCTGGCGCGTTCGTCATCAGACACGCCGCTTTTGCCGTTTTCGGAAATGCAATGCAATCGCGGATGTTGTCGAGTCCGGCAAAAAGCATGACGAGACGATCCAATCCCAACGCGATTCCGCCGTGCGGCGGCGCTCCCATTTTCAAAGCGTCAAGCAAAAATCCAAATTGCGACCGAGCCGTTTCTTCCGACAATCCAATCAGCGAAAAGACGTCCGCCTGCAATTGCGTGTCGTGAATACGAATCGTTCCGCCGCCCGCCTCAAACCCGTTGATCACAAGGTCGTACGCCTGCGCCCGCACTTTTGCCGTATCGGTTTTCAAAATCGGCAAATCGTCCGCCAACGGCGCGGTAAACGGATGATGCATCGCCGTCCAGCCGCCGTTTTCTTCGTCGCGGGCGAACATCGGAAACTGAATCACCCATGAAATATTAAGCCGCGACGGATCATAAAGTTTCAGATCAGCGGCAAATTTTCGCCGTAACGCATTTAAAACGCGGCAAGTTACGTCGAACGTATCGCAACAGAAAAACAAAATATCGTTGGGTTCCGCGTCAAGACGCTCGGCAATACGCCGCAACAACGATTCGTCAAAATTTTTCGCAATCGGACTGCCGAGTTTGCGGTCGGCGTCCACTTTGAACCACGCAAGTCCTTTTGCTCCAAACGCTTTCGCAAATTCCGTCAATTCGTCAATATCTTTTCGGGAATAATTGTCGGCGGCGTTTTTGACATTGATTCCGCGAACGCGTCCGCCGTTGGTCGCCGGTTCCTTAAAAACGCGAAATTCCGACTCTTTTGCTAAATCGGTAACGTCGATCAACTCCATGCCGAACCGCAAATCGGGCGAGTCGTGTCCAAACCGTTCCATCGCCTCGTCATACGTCATTCGCGGAATCGGCAACGTCAAATTTTCGCCGCGAATTTCTTTACAAAGCCGCGCGACAAGACCGTCCATGATAGTAATAATGTCCTCCATTTCCACAAACGACATTTCTACGTCAAGTTGCGTAAATTCCGGTTGGCGATCCGCCCGAAGGTCTTCGTCCCGAAAACAACGCGCCACCTGAAAATAACGATCAAAACCCGCAATCATTAAAATTTGCTTGTAGATTTGAGGAGACTGGGGAAGCGCGTAAAAACAACCTTGCGACACGCGGCTTGGAACAAGATAATCCCGCGCGCCTTCCGGCGTACTTTTTCCGAGCATCGGCGTTTCGATTTCGACAAAATGATTTTCGTCAAAATAATCCCGCATAATTTTGACAATTTTATGCCGAAGTACGAGCGTTTGTTGCATTTCCGGTCGCCGCAAATCGAGATAACGATATTTGAGCCGCGTTTCTTCCGACGGAATATCAAATCCGGTCGGGAGAAACGGCGGATTATTCGCTTTATTCAGAACTTTCAACGCCGTCGCCGACACCTCGATTTCGCCGGTTTCAATTTTCAGATTCGCCGTCCCTTCCGGTCGCGGAGTTACGATTCCTGCTACTTGAATGACGTCTTCCATTCGGAGCGATTTGGCAATTTCAAAATCTTTTTCTCCGATTTTTGACGAAAAAACGACTTGCGTTTTCCCATAACGGTCGCGCAAATCGATAAACAACACGCCGCTATGGTCGCGGTACGAATCAACCCAACCGCTTAACGTAACTTCGCTTCCGTGATTTTTTCCTCGTAATTCTCCGCAAGTTTTTGTTCTGTACAAGATACTTGACCTTCCCGTTAAATAATGTAAATTTTGGTTTTTATTTGAAACTTCGATTGTTTGAGAAATATACTGAAAACATTTTTACCCCTAAAATGACTCTCTATTGTAAAGCCAGTTACCCTCTGTGCAAAGGGTATGCCGAAAAAAATAGCGACAATTTTTCGCCTTTTTGTACAAAACCCTTTCCTTTGTCTCTTTGGTAATTACAATAAACAATGTCGATTCCGAATGATTTATTTTCACAATGTGTTATATTTTATTGGAATTAAAATTTGGGATGGAATATTTTTGTAACACTTCAAATTTACTATTAAAACAATTTTTTCAAACGTGCAAACACCTCAAAATAAAAATATAGATGATTTTGCGGAACTTATTGATGCCAAAAAAGTTCCGCAAATGTTACCTGACGTCGCCGCAAGCTGGGACGGCGATTACGATGACGATTTCGACGTTAATGATAACGATTTTGACGACAATTTCGACGAAGATTTTGAAGAAATTTCTGACGCGGAATTTGAGGAATTTGACGACGGCGAAGACGAAGAAGTCGGAATTGACGAAGTGGAAGACGTTATTGCCGACGACGCCGGGCTTGACGCGGATTTCGACGATTTTGACGATCTCGCGACCGATGAAGACACGTTTGACGATTCGGACAACGGCGGAGAATAATCATTTTAAAGTAACGCACTTTTAAAATAAAAAGATAAGGACTCAAAAACATTATGTTTTCTGGTATAGTCGAATCGTTGGGACGAATTACTGCGTTGATTTCCGAACCGCCGGGAAGTCGGCTTGTGATTGAAGAACCCAAAATCCGCGCCGCAACAAATGTCGCGGACAGCGTTTCCGTCAACGGATGTTGTTTGACGGTTGTGGAAACCGGCGAAAAAACGATGACGTTTCAAGCCGGTCCCGAAACGTTGGCAAGAACAAATCTCGGAGAATTAACGACAAATTCGCTGGTCAATTTGGAACGCTCGCTGGCGGTCGGCGATCGATTGGGCGGGCATTTCGTGAGCGGTCATATTGACGGTCAGGCGGAATTGATTGAAATTAAAAATTACGGCGATTGGGCGGATTATTGGTTCAAAATTTCTGAGGAACTCGCCGCTCAAATGGCGTCGAAAGGTTCCGTCGCTGTTGACGGGGTCAGTTTAACGCTTGTGGCGTGCGAAAAAAATCGGTTCAGCGTTGCGTTGATTCCTTACACGCTTAAAGTAACGACGCTTGGCAGCCGAAAAATCGGCGATAAAGTCAATATCGAAACGGATATTCTTTCTAAATACGTCCAACGCTTGCTCGAAGCCAAAGAGTGGTAAATGGTTTACTTCGTCGTCCCTGAAAAAGCGAATATCCCTTAAAAAATAGGGTTGGCGAGCGTTTTTTGTTTGTTAGAATTTGCAAGTTGTTTTTTGTAAAACAGCGTTTTTCAAAAAACTGCGGCAAAACGAATTGTTTCGTAACCGGCGTGATCGAATTGGCGAAGAAAAAATGAAAACGCTTATCGCCGAAACAATACAATCGCATGAACCGTGAGAT
>JAISZO010000065.1 GCA_031269105.1 Planctomycetaceae bacterium
GCCTCTTTAACAATTGTCGGCGTTTGAATGATTATCATCGGAGTCCTTTCCATAATGATATAACTTTTTTTAGTGCAATTTACAACACGTTGCTCCTGATATTATAGCGTTTTAGGTGATTTTGCAAAAGATTAGTTATGTAAAAAATAATGATGCAACAATACCATTTGCTTTTGAAGAACGACAAATCCCCGAAAAAGCGCCCAAAAACGCCTTCGACATCCTAACAACGCCAACTTCATTTCAAGAAATATTACGAAACAACTCAAAACTATAACTCCCCTCAAGACGCCAAAATAATCTTGTCGCCAGTTTCACTAATTCAAAATCTTCAGAACTTGAAGGAACGTAAGGATTTAACAAAATTCAACATTGGAACTTCGGGGTAAAAACATAAAGAAGTACAAGGAGGAATTACGGACTCTACTCACCGAAAAATTCCACATCACAAAAAAATAACTGAAAATTAAAGGAGAAAGAGTATATGCTAGACCATCGTTGGCGACGTCGTCGGTTTGGGCGAAATCATCCGAAAGGAACGGCGGCAATCAATTCTTCAACGGAATGAAACTGAGAATCGTCGGCAAAATGAAACGACAGATCATCCTGATTGAAAGAATAAATATAATGGTTTTCTTCTTTTGCCGGCGAAAAACCAAGTTTAGGATAAAGCGTTTTTACTAATCCGTTTTTCTCCGTTGGAATGTATTCGCCGAGAATTTGCGAACAACCTTCTTTTCTCGCCGCGTTCCGCAGCACTTTGAACATCAACGATTCCAGCCTCCGACCAATCACGCGGCAACTCATCAACCATGCGTCAATGATCCACGTTTCCCGCTGTTTGCGGACAAGAATGACGCCAACAATTCCATGACATTGCTGATTGTCGTCAAGCCGAAACCAATGACACCACCAGTTTTCATCGTTTATCATGTCGCTGATTTGCCGTTGCGTGTACCGCCGCGCAGTCAAATTGAATTGATTGGTTTTGTTGACAAGTTGCGCAACCCGCGATAACGACAATTCGTCAACCGCTCCATGATAACATTTCATTTTTAAATTTTTCAGAAAACGCGTCAGGTCAACAGAGCTTTCAGCGACGTTTTGCAGCTTCTGCCGCGTCAGATAACTTTGATGACGGTTTTTGTCTTCGTCCGTCAGGACAAGCGTTTCAAAATACAACCCGCGTTTCAACGCCTGCAACATCAAATGATGAGAGCGTCCAAATTCCGGCACGGCGACTTCCGGCAATTCGTTTCGCACAATCATGCGTTCCGCCGGATTGTCGTCAAGGAAAACGAAAGAATCCAATCCCAAATTCACTTCGCGGGCAATTTCGCGAATGTTCGACGCTTTGTTATTCCAATTCGCTTTGAATGCGACAAAATCTTCTTTTTTCAAAATCATTTCGTCATGCCGTTCAAACGGTAATAAAGCGTCTTTTTCATTATTCTTGGAACAAACGGCAAGAAGAACGCCGCGATTTTTCAAATCTTTCGCGTAACGCTGCAATTCCAGAAACGATTCTCCCGCCGCCGACGTACTGCCAAGTTTGATACCGGCAAGTCCGTCTTCGCCAATCACTCCGCCCCAGCAAGTGTTGTCGAGATCAAGAATCAACATTTTTTTACTCATACCGAAAACCGCCGCAATTTGCGCAATTACCGCGTCGGCAAACAATGGCGTCGCTTCCGACGACGGATATTGTTTTGCCATTTGCCATTCGCGCGCGTTTGTCCAACGCGATTCGCATTGCGCGGCGAGCGCGTTCATATTCAAAAACGAAACCGCGTTGGGAAGCGATTCGGAAAGTTGTTGATTGACGCGGTCAATTTGACGGCGACGACCGTCCGGCAAAGCGTCTTCTAACGATCCCCAGCTTGCGGCGTCGGGATATTCCAATCCGGTTTGAATAATATGAGAACCGGAATTTTCCAGCAAACATTTCCAAAGTTCGCGAATTTGCGACGCGTAAGTATCCGCTTCTTGAGGGGAAATTTGCGGACTTATAGAAAAATCGTGCGATTCCGTCAGCAAAACGATCGCGTCCGGTTGAAACGAATACAATTCCGATTGAAGATTGAGAATTTCCTGCGCGTAATTCCGATACGCTCCTTCATAAATTTCCAAACGAATCTCTTTCGCAAGCGCCGCCGCTTTAAAAACCGGCGTTAAAAACGAAGTCGTCGCGCTGCCCAAAACGGCAAGCCGCACGGTCCGTTTGAACGGAACGCTCATATTTTGCGTCAATTCCGAAACGCATCGCTGCGATTTCAGATAAAAAGAATACGGCGGAAACGTTCCCAACGCCCGCTGCAATTCGCGTTTGGCAAGACGTTGCTCCGAAGAAGAATAGAGTTTCGCAATTTCCAAACAAAGATCGGGACTCGGAAAGCCAAGTGTTTTGTCGAGATCAATCAATTTTGCTAACGTCAATTGATTCGTTTCTTCGTCGCTTTCCATTTTCGCCAACTTACGACGATCCAACATCGTGGCGATGTACGACGCCGTTTGCGATACGTCGGCAATTTCATTGAACGCCGTCAATAATTCTTCAAACGACGTTTCCCCGTTTCGTAAAGCGGCGTGAAAATGCCGCAAAATCGCCGCCGCCAGTTCGTAATGGAACGTCTTTCCAAGTTCGCGGCACAACGACAATGATTCCGTAATATAAGGCGGTTGAACGAGCGAGAAAAAAATATTTAACCACCGTTGAACGGGAAATTCGCTTTTATTTTTCATGGGGAAAGTTCAAGGATTGTTTTTCAGTAACATTTCATCGGAATTTTCAATTTTGAAAACATTTGAAACGCCCCGTCGTTTGACGAGATCAAAAGTCCAAGAGAAATGTTATCATATTTTCACGTATATTTTTCAATCAGATTCGCGATTTGACCAATAGAGCGGAGTTCGGCAACTTCGTCGGTTTCAAAATTGATTCCCCACTGATTTTCGATCATAAGAACAATCTGAATAAGCGCGACGGAATCGCAATGCGGAATATCTTTCAACAAGGTTTCCGGCGTCAGTTCCAAATCCTGCTCTCCCAGAACATCGTAAAACACATTTTGAACAGCAGACAAATAATCGGTCATAATACGTTAAATCAGGTTAAGATGTTGTCGCTAAAAAAGGAATAATAAGCAAGTCAAATGTCACGGAACGTCAATTCCTCCTAAAATATCAAGGGATAACGGATCAGACCAACGAATGGAAACCGCTCCCCAGCTCAACCCCGCGCCGAATCCGCACAAAAGCGTTTTACTCCCCGGACGAATTTTTCCTTGCGCCAACGCTTCCGATAAAACGGCGGGAAGCGAAACGCCGCTTAAATTTCCGACGTCTTCAAGATAATAAAAACGCGATTCTTGCGGGACTTTGAGAATTTTGTAAATCATATCGACCAACAAACGATTTGCTTGATGCAGCAAAACAAGATCGTAATCTTCAATTTTTGTCCGATGTTTTTCTAACGAATTTCTCACAAAAACAGGAATTTTATGAACCGCAAAATGAAAAACGGCGGTTCCGTCCATCTTGAGATAATACGGAGACAAAACCATGTGATTTTCGTCGTCGTAGTCGTCTTGAACAACGGGATTCGTTTGATAAGGTTGCCGCGCCATTCCGCCGACAATTGAAAGCCGTTCCCACTGCGAACCGTCCGTTCCAAATTCAAACCACTCAATTCCTTCATTCTTATTGGTTTCGCTTGCTTCCATAACAACCGCAACCGCCGCGTCGCCGTGCAAAGAAGTCAACGAATAGTCTTTCGGATGAATCAGCCGGGTAATCGCATCCGCGTTAAGCGCCAAAGCGCGTTTTGCCGTTTTTGAAACCAATAATCCATGAACAACCGCAAGATTATGAATAAACGCCGGACATGCCTGAATAATGTCAAATGTGCAACAATTTTCAGAAAGTCCGATTCGATGCTGCAAACTACACGCTGTTGCCGGCATTCTGAAGTCGGGAGTCAGCGAACAAAAAGTGAGCAAATCAATCGAAGCGGGAGCAATATTTGTTGTTTCAAAAATTTTTTTTGCCGCCGCAACCGCCAAATCTGAAGCCGTTTGATTTTCCGCTACAATATGCCGTTTTCGAATACCTGACATTTTTAAAAACGATTTGACTTCCGGTTGCGTAAAACGTTTTTCAATTTCCTCATTGATCAGCTTTTTTTCCGGCAAAGCGTGAACGATTGCTTTCAAGACTGAAGTTCGCGTTGGAATCATAACATCTTCTCTAAAAATAACTGATATACTTACTGATTTATTTGCGTATTTTATCCAGGTTCTCGAATTTCACCTTCTTGGTAATATCTTATAGGAAAAGAGAAAGAATTCAAGGGATTTTCCACAACGCATAACAAAACAAGGTTTCTTTTTTCAAGAGATTAAAGAAAATATTTTTTACAATATGATAAATGTTGTCAAACATAATGCTTGATGTACTAAAGCTACTTTAAATTTCGGCTTTTGGAAATGGAAAAATACCATAAATTATGGGGAAAACAAAAAATGGAAATCGATTTTTAAGGTAACAACGGTAGAATTATCCGTTTTTTCGTTACAACTTCGTGTTTTTCCTTGACGTATCTATCTTTTTTTGCTATTATATATTCTGTATGCTACTTACTTTATACTTTGGTTATTATATTAATACCGCTTGATTTCACTGCAATATAATGGATTCTTACCGCTTCCCACCTTTGGCAATCATCGGTTTTTCCTGTTTGCTTCCCGACGCATTGACGCGAGATGATTTTTGGAATCTCATTCTCAACGGACGCTCGCCGATTCGCGAACTTCCCCGAAATCGTTTTGACGCTTCGCTTTACTACGATCCGCAAAAAGGAGTTAAAGGCAAAAGTTTTACGAAAATTGCGGCGGTGATCGATCATGAACATTTTCAAAATGAAATTCTTCCTGATTTTTTACATTTTTTATCTCAAAACGTTTCAAATCTCAAAGATATTCCAAACGACGTCGGTCATCAAATTTCACTTTACGCCGCTTATCAGGCGTTGACTCATGCCGGATATTCTTTACCGTCTCTATCAGGAATGAATATCGGGGCGTTTCTCGGAATCGTTTCCGCCACGAATCAATTTGCATATCGTACATTGGCTGGAAGAATATCCTGTTATTTGGAAAAATTACAGGATATGCCGGATTTCAAATCTTTGCCTGACGACCTTGTTCGACAAA
Source organism: Planctomycetaceae bacterium (assembly GCA_031269105.1). Taxonomy (GTDB): domain Bacteria; phylum Planctomycetota; class Planctomycetia; order Pirellulales; family Thermoguttaceae; genus WRMR01. Next base: position 5,211 of record JAISZO010000065.1, read on the forward strand.
TAAAAAATGAATATCAAGAGAAAATTCAAAGCGACTATCGTCATTTGTTGACTTGCGGTTGCGAACGGATTTCTCCGCACGACGCCGCAATGGACATGATGCGATGTTTCGGGCTTCGGGGAATCGGGTTAGGTTTGGATTCCGCCTGTTCGTCGTCGTTAACGTCGATTGCGTTAGCCGCAAAATATCTTCGTGCGGGAAAATTAGACGCCGCTCTTGTCGGCGGAATTTCTTATTTTTCTTTTAGCGGAATGATTCATTATTCCAACGTTTCCGCCGCGTCAAACGACGGTTCGCGTCCCTTTGACCAAAACGCGAACGGTTTTGTTCCGGGCGAAGGATGCGCGTATGCCGTCGTCAAAACGTTGGAAAAAGCGACGGCGGACGGCGATAACATTTTCAGCGTGATTCGCGGTCTTGGAATTTCTTCCGACGGCAAAGGAAAAGGACTTTGGGCGCCGCGTCGGGAAGGACAAGAATTAGCGATTCGCCGCGCTTATTCGTCGCCGGAGGAAATGCGGAAACTGGATTACGTCGAAGCGCACGCGACTTCGACAATATTAGGCGACGCAACCGAGTTATCGGCTCTTGTCGGCGCGTTTGGCGAAAATCCGCCGGAACAAGTTTATCTGACAAGTCACAAAGCGAATATCGGTCATATTTTTGAAGCGGCGGGAATGGTAGGAATCATCAAAGTTTTGCTCGCCATGCAACATCAAACGATTCCGCCGCAAATCAATTTTAAGGAGCCGACAACCGCGTTTGATTGGAAAAAATCGCCGTTTGCGATTCCGACAACCGCGACATATTGGCGTCCGAAAGAAAACCGCCCGCGAACCGCCGCCGTTGACGCTTTTGGAATCGGCGGTTTGAACGGACACGTTGTTTTGGAAGAAGCGGGAAACGAAATCGCGAAATTTCAAAAAACTTCCGTACCTCGTATTCCAAATACTCCAATCGCAATCGTCGGCATGGGTTGCGTTTTGCCCGGCGCGTTTTCCTGTTCGGAATTTTGGAATTTATTACAAAGCGGAAAAAACGCGTTGTCGCCGATTCCGCACGACCGCAACGATTTGCTTTTCACGAAAGAAGAATTAAAAGAACGGACGGATTTGAAAGCGGGATTTGTTCGCGGTTACGAATACGATTGGAAACGTCATAAGATTCCGCCGAATCAAATTGCGAAAGCGAATCCGCTTCAGTTTATGATACTCGGCGCTGCGGACGAGGCGTTGGAAAACGCCGGAATTGCGTCGCGGTACGACAAAAATCGAACGGCGGTTGTGGTTGGCGCTCGTTCCGAGAGCGATTTTTACGCGGTTCTGAACATGATTCTTTTTATGCCGGAACTGCGCGACCGAATGGAAAAAATACTTCGCGAAAAAAATATCGACGCGGCGACGTCAACGAAACTCGGCGAAGCGTTTGCGCGACGTCTTTACAAAGAATATCCCGCGCTGGACGACGAAACCGGCGGATTTACAATCAGTACGCTTGCGTCGCGAATCGCGAAAGCGTACGATTTAACGGGCGGCGCGACGGCGATTGACGGCGGTTTATGCGGTTCGACGGTCGCGCTGGAAAACGCCGTTCATATTTTGCAACACGACGCGGAAATCGATACGGTCGTTTGCGCGTCGGGTTACCGGTCGATGGGATACTCGCGTTTTCAAGAGTTGAAAAATTCTGAAATTATTCCGGCGGAAGGAACATGCGCCGTGATTTTGCGGCGTCTGGAAGACGCGAAACGGGACGGCGCTTCGATTCGCGCAATCATTCGCGGAATTTCCGGCGCGTCCGATACAAACAACGTTCAAAACGCCGTAAATCGGGCGATTCGCGAGACGCTTCAAAAATCGGAAATTAACGCGGCTCAAATTTCATTTCGCGGTTATATTTCGTCCGGTTCAGATTCAGAATCTCGTCTTGTAAATCTTAATAATCCCGTCGAAAAAACGGAAAACGCAGAACTTCGTCAAATAGGTCATACAGGACCGGTTGCGGGAATGGTTTCGCTGATAAAAAACGTCTTGCAAATGGAACGTCTTCAAACCGCACCGCCGGAAGTTGGCGAAGACGGTCGCGTTTTTGCGTCCGTAACGGACGTCGATCCGTGCGGCATGGCGTATCATGTTGTTTTGGAACGCGGCGCTCCGTTTATGAATCTCCCGCAAAACCGCGAAAACGCAAAGAATCAAACAACAAAATCCTCCGGCGCGCTGCGGCTACTTGAAAAACAAGAAACTCAAAAAATATTCAATCGGAAAAACGTGACGTCGTTATCATTATCTCATCTCAATTTCGTCAAAACAAATCAAAATCATCGCAAAGTCGCGTTTCTTTTTCCCGGACAAGGTTCGCAAAAAGAAGGAATGTTCCGAAAACTCGCGGCGGAACTTCCGTCGTTTGCCGAAAAAATTGCGCAAATTGACGCGATTCTTCAACGTTTGCAATTGTCGACTTTTTCCGACATGGTTTACGCGAATAGTCAATTACTCGGCAAAGACGTTTTGCGGACGCAGCTTTCGTTGCTTGCGGCGGATACGTTAATTTTATCGCAACTTGAAGAATGGAAAATTGCGCCGGACGTCGTGTTGGGACATAGTTACGGCGAATATCCCGCGCTCGTTGCGGCGGGAGTTTGGTCGTTTGAAACGGCGGCAAGAGCGACCGCCAAACGATGCGAAGCGATTGTTCAATTCGCGCCGGCGGAAACGGGAATGCTTTCCGTCAACGCCGATGAAACCGCGTTACGCCGTTTGTTGAATGAAATCGGCGGCGAACTTTACGTCTCCAACCGCAACGCGCCGGATCAAACGATTGTCGCGGGAAAAAACGACGACTTAAAAGAATTGAAAACGCGGCTCAAAGAACACAAATTCAACGCCGTCGTTTTACCTGTTCCGGCGGCGTTTCATTCTCCGCTTGTGAAAAACGTTTGCCAACCGCTCGAAAGCGTTCTTGCGGAATCGGAATTACAACCGCCGCATCGTTTATTTTTAAGCGGCGTAACGACGCGGTTTGAAGCCGACCCGGATACGATTCGGGAAAATCTTGTCGAACAAATGATCAAGCCGGTTGATTTTGTCGGCATGATTCGCAAAGCGTATCAAACCGGTTGCCGCGCGTTTGTCGAAGCCGGACCGAAAAGAGTTTTGACCAATCTTGCGAAAAAAATTCTCGCCGACAAAAACGACGTTCAGTTTTTCACGTGCGACGACGGCAAAGAAGGTTCGCTCGAATTATTACAACAAGTCCGCGACGCGATTTTGTTAAACGAACGTTCCAATAAAAGTTGTGAATATCGCGAACGGAATGAACGGAAAGAGAAACAATCTTTTGCCGAAAGTCCGACGGATTCGACGTCTCCGCATTGCAGTCCGGCGAACGGTAATCCGCCCGTTCTTCCCGTCGGTCTAACATTGTTTGAAGTTTCCGGCGCTCCGTATCAAATGGGATTTTCTTACGGCAAACAAGACGCGGAACGAATCCGCTACGTCTTACGCCGTTACGCGGACGCGGCATTGCAGGCGGGAAACATGTTGCCCGATGTGAAAGAAGAAATAAAAAACTTGCCGCTTTTGCTAACGCCGGAAAATCTTGACGAAATTCATGGAATCGCCGACGGCGCGGAAGTTCCGCTGGACGCTTTGTTGCGTCATCAATTTTCGGTCTTTCCCGAATCGGACGCCGCGTCGCAGCAACGTATCGAACATCTCGCCGACCGTTTCATCAAACAAAACGCCGCGATTTCCGCCGGATGCGTCCATTTTGCCGGACGCGCCAACGACGACGTCTTTGTGCATGGCGGTAATCTGGATTTGCCGTTAGCGCGAATGCTGCCCGGAACGCTTGCGCCGACAATGATTGTTAAACGCGAATCGGGGAAATCAACTTACGCCGCGTTGGGAATCGCCGGACATTGCGGTTGTATCGGCGGATTGAACGAATACGGAATTTGCGTTTCCTCTTGTATTTTGCTTGATTATCCGCGAACGGAAAAAAATACAAACGGGATTCTTCACACGTCGCTTGTCCCGAAAATTCTTGCCGAAGCGAAAACGTTGGACGACGCGGCGGAAATCGTTAAAACAATGCCGAAAACCGGCGGCTGGGCGATGATTATTTCCGAGATTTCTTCGAAACGTTTTCTGCATATCGAATACAACGGTAACGAAGCGAAAATCAATACGTCGTTGAATTGTTTTTTGCAAGCCAATCACAGCGAACTCTTGCAGCCGTCGAACAACGGCAACGTTCCTTCGCATTCTTTGAATCGAAAAAAACGTCTTGCGGAATTATTGACAATCAATGCGGAGGGGAAATTTTCAATAGATTCCGGCGCGGCGTTTCGCGTTTTACGCGACGATTTTGACATAACACGAAAGGAACGTCCGCTTTACCGCACAATGAACACCGTCTGCCGCGTGGATAACGTTTTTTCATGGTTGGTCGATACGCAAAAACAAACGCTGAAAATTGCCGTAAAGAACGAGAGCAATTGGAAAGAAATTGCGATTCGGGATATTCTGAGCGTGAAATCCGACGATAATCAACCGCAAAGAAAAGAAAACAAGATTAAACAAGAAAATGAAGAGCGCCGCGTTCCCGACAAAATTAACGCTCCGTTTCACGCTTCGACATCGGTCGTTGACTACGAAACTTTCTTAAAACGCAACGCAAGCGTTGACGCTCGTTCTTCGCTGAAAACGCGCAATACGGCGACGGAACGATTTGTCAATCGTATGGTGGAAACAGTCGTCCCGAAGACGCCGGAGACGTTCTCATTTTCCGTCGCGGCGTTGATTTACGGCGACGCGGAAAACGAAGTCGCGAATCTTTTAGAACAAAAAATCTTACAAAGCGGAACAAAAGTTTTTCGGATTGCCGAAGCGCTTGACGCGGCGCAATTGAAAGAAAAACTTGATTCGTTATGGAACGAATCGCCGTTTTACGCCGTATTTTTAGTCAATTCGTATGACAAAAACGCGACGTTGTTCCATGAAGAAAATATTTGGAACGAGCGTTTTGAACGCGGAATCATCGCGCCGGTTTTACTCTGTAAATATTGGTACGCGAAACTTTCGGAAACCAAGCAACTCGACAAACTCGAATTGATCAACGCCTCGCGTCTCGGCGGCGATTTCGGAATTTCTTCGCAAATCGGCGCGGTTGAAGGCGCGGCGGGAAACGGAATCGTGAAGTCCGTTTTCACGGAAGCAGCGGGACATTATTCTCTGACGCTTCATACGAAAACGGTTGATCACGGCTCCGAAGAATTACCGGAAACGGTTGTTGAAAATCTTTTGCGGGAATATACGGTTCGCGATTACGACAGAGAAATCGGTTATCAAAACGGTCGTCGTTATACTTGCCGGATGATTCCGACCGCGATAGGCGTCGCTCGCGGCGATAAAATTTCCGATATTGAAATTGACGAAACGTTAGATTTAACGGAATGGATCGATATAACGCAACCGCTTTCCGGCGCTCCGAATCCCGCGAAAAAACCGGCGTGGCTTATCGCCGGCGGCGCGCGCGGAGTCACTGCGGAAATCGCTTACGCGATTGGAAAACGTTTCGGCGCAAAACTGTATTTAATTGGTTCCAGTCCGATTCCGCAAATCGATTCGTCGTGGCGAAATCTTGACGCGGACGGATTAAAACAACTTAAAACAAGGATTGTAAAAGAAGCCGTTGCGAAAAAAGAAATTCCGGTACAAGCATGGAAACGCGTTGAAAAAGCGTTGGAAATGGATCAGTTTTTTCAACGTTTGAAGAATGAAAAGATGGAGTATGAGTATTTTTCTTGCGACGTAACAAACGAATCGGCAATTGATGAAATTATCTCGCAAATTCTTGTCAAAGAAAAACAACTCGACGGTTTTATTCACGGCGCGGGAATCGACGTCGCGACGCGAATTGAAAAGAAAAAAGAAGATTTGATTCGTAAAACCATCGAAATCAAAGTCAAAGGCGTCGCCAATATTTTGAATGCGATGAAAAATACGCCGCCGAAAATTGCGATTGGAATGGGATCAACTTCGGGACGTATTGGTTCGTTTGGTCAGTTTGACTACAGCGTCGCGAATGAAACAATGTCAAAATACCTGAACCATTATTCGGCGAAATTTCCAGAGTCGCATGTTTTTACAATGTGCTGGACGGCTTGGGGTGAAGTTGGAATGGGAATGAGACCGGAAACCTTTTTGGCGATGAATGCAATAGGACTCGTTTTTCTTCCGCCGAAAGAAGCGATCTCTTATCTTTTTTCGGAATTACAACATGGTCAAAAAGAACGCGAGGTCGTCATTTCTGCGTGGAACGATTATAAAAAAACGTTTCCCGATTCCTTGTCTTTTTTTGACGTTCCGAAAAAACGACAATCCGTCGCGTCCGAAACGGCGTCGCCTTTCGTTACCGGTAACAACGCGAGCGCGCGAAAAATCCGTCTGTTATTGAATGAAAAAAATATTTCCGATACGATTGTCGTTGCAAGCGGTCACGATCTTGAAGGTTTAGCAATCGTACCGCAATCGCGGCGTCAGCGATGGTTTGACGAAACGATTGTTCCGACGTTGTCGCGGCTTGAATTTCAACTGGAAAAAGATAAATCGGACAAACCGCAAAAACTTATCGTCTTAACTTCGCTTGCAGAAATTCCCGCCGGAAAAGAGATTTTTCAAAAATTAGAAACGATTCAAAAGAAAAATCGTTTCATAACGCTGAAGTCTGTTGATTTACCATTGGATGCGCCGCCGGACGTTGTTGCGCAAAAAGTTATCGGGGCGATCAATCATAACGACCAGAATCAGAATACGTCTCTTCTTCAAACGCAATTTTTAAAAACGCAATCGCAACCGCTTTTGATTGACGAAATTTTGGAACAAACGGAATCGCGGGTTTCATTCCGATGCGTTGTTGATCCGAAAAACGACACGTTTTTGCTTGAACATCAATTGCAGCGGCGTCCGATTTTGCCGGTGGTTATCGCAGTGGAGTTGATGGCGGAAACGTCGTTGTTGTTTCCAAATGCAAAAACGTTGAAAACCATTCGTAACTTAAAAATTTTGTGCGGCATGAAATGCACGGTTGACGAGCCGTATCGTTTGACGGCGACTGCGGAAAAAACGGATTCGGAAAATGATGAAGAGATTTGGAAAGCGACAATCGCCGGTGATTATTACAATCCGAAAGGCGTGCGCATCAACGAAAGACGTCCGTATTTTTCGGCGCAAATTATTTTCGGAGAACGCAAGTCCGAACAAATGACAATTCCCCAAAAGGGACGACAACATTTTGAAATCGAATATCCCGAATTTGGAACGCGCCCGCTCTTTCACGGCGCGCCGCTTCGCGGGTTGCGTTATGTTGATTTTGATAACGCCGATTCGCTGACCGGAAAAGTTGATACGATTTCGCAACGCGCGTTGTTTCAATCGCGTTGGAATCGGGAAAAACATTCGATAGATAAAAGCGTCGTTTTGAATCCGTCGTTGCTTGACGCTTGTCTTTGGGCGTCGGGAGTATTGCATGGAATCGGCAATCCGAATGCGTCTATTTTACCCGATTATTTTGAGAATATCGAAATTGGAACGGCGACTGCAAGCATTGGTAAACCGTGCGTTGTTTGCGTCAGACGCAAAGCGGACGTCCCTTTGCCGATGGGATACCGTAACATAATTTATGATTTTGCGTTGTGCAAAATTTCCGGCGAAACGATTTACCGCGTCAACGGTTTTCGCGCAACGGAAGTGAAGGTCAAATGATTGGATTTTTAACGACTGATAAGAATTGTTAGACAAACCCGCGCGGCTTGTCGAAAATAAATTCGGGAATAATATTGCAAACGGGTAAAAAATATCATAATAACGAAAAGAAACCGTCTTACTTGTCAATTAGAAAATTTTATTTTTTATTTCTCGCAAAGACGCGAAAATTTTATTTTAGGAATCCGCCGCGTCTCGATGCTTCCGCGAGAGATGGAATTTTTAAGCGTGCGACGAGTATAATTTTCGTGATGCAAAAATAAGCGCCGACGACCTATAAAAATTCCGCTGAAAAACGACGACATTCATATAACATTATTTTTAACCTAATAATCACATGAAAAAATTACCCATTGGAATCCAAACATTCGAAGAAATTCGCAATGAAAATTATTTGTATGTGGATAAAACGGAATATATTCATCGGATTGTTACGACGGGAAAAGTCTATTTTCTTTCACGCCCACGCCGTTTTGGAAAGTCGTTGACGATTAGTACGCTTGACGCATTGTTTCAAGGACGGAAAGAATTGTTTGAAGGACTTTATATCTACGACAAATGGGATTGGAACAAAAAATATCCAGTTATCCGAATCGATTGGACGTTGATAAGCCACAAAACACCGGAAGAGATTGAACGGAGTTTGTCTTTATGGTTGAAAATGAAGGCTAGAAATAATGATATTTCCCTTCTTTCAGAGTATGCCGCTAGTTGTTTTGGTGAATTGATTGAAGAATTACATCGCAAGACCGGCGAAAAGGTTGTCATTCTCATTGACGAATACGACGTGCCGATTCTTGATGTGATGAGCAAGTCGAGCGAAGAAATCAAGGCAATGCAAGAGACGCTTCATGATATTTACAAAGTCATAAAAGGTTCCGATGAACACATCAAATTTATATTTTTGACGGGCGTTTCAAAGTTTTCGGGATTATCGATTTTCTCGGCGTTGAATAATGTGAAGGATATTACGTTGTCGGAAGAATATTCTGCTCTTTGCGGCATAACGCAGGAAGAGTTGGAAAGTAATTTTTCGGAACATTTGGAAGTGGCGGCGAACAAATTGTCCATGAACCGTAAAAAGTTATTGAACGAAATTCGCCGATGGTACAACGGTTATTCGTGGGACGGCAAAACTTCGGTTTATAATCCGTTTGGCGCTTTGTTATTTTTCAGCGGGAATACATTTAACGGTTACTGGTTTGAAACCGGTACGCCCACTTTTTTGATCGAGTTGATCAAGGATCGTCATGACGTCGAAACATTTTTGCAACCGATTCAGACAACTCGGTCTGTTTTAAGCGGCTATGATCCGAAACGTCTTGAAACGATACCGTTGTTGTTTCAGACCGGTTATTTGACGATAAAGGCAATTCGATGGGAAGACAATCGACCGACATATCAACTTGAACCGCCCAATCTGGAAGTTCGGGACGCATTTATTGAATATTTATGCAAAGCCTATACGGAATTGCCGGTGGAAGAGATGATTCGTTTACACAACAACATGCGCCGTCAGATCAAAACAGGCGATTCGCAAGGACTTGAGCAAAGCTTGAAGGCAATGATTGCGCGAGTACCTTATCAGTTGCATATTGGCGCGGAAAAGTATTATCATTCGTTGTTGCTTGTCTGGTTGAATTTTTTGGGCTTTAAGGTTCAAAACGAAATTCCAACCAATATTGGTCGTATTGACGCGGTTTGGAAGTTGTCGGACATGACGGTTATTATCGAAGTCAAATACAGCGTCGATCAATCTCTTGACAAACTCTTGGACGAAGCGTCCAAACAAATCCATGACCGTAAATATTACGAAGCGTATTTAACTGAAATGAAAAATAAAGTGATTCTTTTATCGGTTGCGTTTGCGGGAAAAGAAATCGGCTGCCGAATGGAAACGATTGA
>JAISZO010000079.1 GCA_031269105.1 Planctomycetaceae bacterium
CGTTTCGGAAAACAATCTTTGATTCGCCGAGCGTTCACGCTTGTCGAATTGTTGGTCGTGATTGCGATTATCGGAATGTTAATCGCGTTACTGTTGCCGGCAGTGCAGGCGGCTCGTGAAGCGGCAAGACGAATGCAGTGTACGAACAATCTCAAACAAATTGGTTTGGGAATTCACAACTTCCACGACGCCAAAAACGGCGTTCCGCCGATTGTGATTTTCTCAGGTAAAGGTTCGTTTCTGACGTACCTTTACCCCTACATCGAACAAACCGCGATGTATGAACGAATGTCGTCAACAACCGACGGTCTTTTGAGTCTGCCCAACGATTATAACGGCGATCAATGGTCGGTTGACGTATTGGAAGCAGAGTATCAAACAGGAATTTCCTCTTATCTTTGTCCATCCCGGCATACGTCGGGACAGGGATTTGCAAAACGCGACGAATCGGCTGCGGACGATAATGCCAGACGGCAATCCAGTGGTCCGCGAAGCGATTACACGGCGGTTGTCACCAAAAATGCAGAATGGTATTGGGGAGAATATAGTATTATTTCCACTCGCACCGGAACATCCGGCGGCGTTGCGACCGGTTCGCGTCCCGATGATTTCACCGGTCCGATGCGCATTTCAATTCCAAGATTTCGGAACGGCAGAACCGGAGACTCTTCTGGAAATCATACCGATTTGATCGGTTGGGAATGCCGGGATTCTTTTGCGTGGTGGAGCGATGGAACAAGTAATCAGCTTGTGGTCGGCGAAAAATTCATTCCCGCTTTTGCACTTGGTTCTAATACGCAAGTCAACAAACGTTGGGACGGCGGATACCTCACCGCTTATCCGACAGATCTGGTTTTCAATGTCGGACGGTTTATCCATCAGGATTACCGATGTATTGTTACCAATTCCAAGGATCCGGGCGTAACTTCCGGTCAATCGCCGAATAATCACTGGGGACATTACGGTTTTGGAAGCAATCATACCGGTACGGTCAATTTTTTAGTTGGCGATGGTTCCGTTCATGGAATCAGCGGAACGATTTCAACAGAAATACTTTACAATTTGGCTCGCGTCAACGACGGAAACGTTTCGACGATTCCGTGATAAACGACGCATTCCGTTTATATTTCCTGCGAAAACGCGGCGGCGCAAAGAATTTCATGAGATTTTTTCTGTGGCGCAGCGTTTTTGCGGAAATAATATTTCACTACAAATAACTAAAACAAAAGGATTAAAAATGAAATTTTATTCTCTTATTGTTTCGCTTTCCTGTTTGTTACTCGTCGGTTGCAACAATGGAACGAAAATCACCGGAACGATCAAATTTTCCGACGGAACGCCGGTGACCAAAGGTCAGGTGGTTTTCGACAATGGAAACAATTCGTACTTTGGAGCGATTAGTAGCGCCGGTACTTATGTAACCGGCGGGAACCAAACGGTCGAAGGGATTCCTAACGGCAGTTACAAAGTTTGGCTCGCCGGAACAGAAACCGCCGACAACAAGACCGGCGCGAACGGAACGATAACGTCTTATACGGTCACGCAAACTGTCGCCAAAAAATTTACGTCGCTTAACACAACGGATTTGAAATTTGAAGTCAAACCCGGCGGCGCAAAAACATTTGATATTACGGTCGAAAAACCGTAACGTAAATAATAACTCATGTTACGCAAAAGGCATTTTGGACGTTCCCAATAATCCAAAATTTGTATTGTACTTGCCCGCATCTGACCATTTTTAACGGATTGGAGTATATTCCAATATACTCCCAATGACTTTATGTTTTTTGTTTATCAGAGGCGACAAGGCGCAGAGATTTTGTTTAAGAAAACTCCTTTGTGTCTTTGTGTGAGAAATCTTTTTATATTTTTGGTTTCTCACAGAGTCGACAAGACGCAGAGATATTGTTTTAAGAATCTCCGACGTCTCCGTGAGAGCCGAAATTTTAAGTGTGACAAGTATACTTGACTATCTGGATTCCATGGGAGACGACGTCAATCAGATCGCCAAACTTTATAAAAAATGGGGAGATACAAATGCTTTAGCGTCTCTCTACGAGAAACAAAAAATATAAAGTAATTTGTAATATATCCGTGGAATTTTTATTTGAATAGTAGGTAATCCAAAGGTAGGCGCTGTTTCGCCGAAACATTGCGTCGGCGATAGCCGACTTGACCTTGTTGACGGACGGAAATGGGAAAACCGGCTTAACCGTTGCGACCTTTTGGCGAAAGGTCGCCTACCTTATGTTGACAAATGTTTAACGAAAATTCCACGGATATATTATTTTTATTTTTTTATCTCTAATGTATTGAAAAATCAATGGAAATCAAAGATAATAGAATTAAGGGTTTTATCGCAAAATGGTCGTTTTGTTCGATAGAATACAAAAAATTGCGGAATTTGACGGGAACGACTCGTCGCGCAAAAAGCATAAAACTCATTTGGAAAAAATTTTCAACGAAAGGTTCAAAGATGAAACTTACAAAAAAACTGTTTATTTTGTTGGCGATTTCCGCTTTGTCGCTTGGAGGAAATACTGTTTTGGCGGATTTTGACGCGGAACAGTATGCACGAACGTTTGGTTCGTATAATCTTTTTCTTAGAACATCGACTTCTAATAATGGGGATCCAAGTACAAATCTTGTCCAGGTTGTTAGTCCTACTGGTTGGCGAACCCTAATCGGCGGTCAAGATACCCTTGATACTTATAACACAGAAAAACGTACAGTAGGATTGCTTGACCCTATGCGTGCCCCATACGGTTACGATATTGGTATGTACGGAAATATTTCGGGAGAGGGATGCTATTTTTTTGCGGACGATTATTATTTTTCATCGTTCGTTCTCAACTCTAGTCCGCATCATCAGGAAATGCGTGGAACATTGAATTATTCCGACGGGCTTACAAAAACATCGGATGGCAAGGCGCTCAATGTTGGAATTGCGTATTTGTATATGAAATACGCGACTGGAACGCTTGGCGGATACGATTATGCGAGTGATTCTAACGCGCACGCGCTTAACGACGCTTTCCAAATGCTTTTAAATAATGATCTTTCAGGAGGATATGAAAATGAATTTTTGCGCGATATGATATTAAATGCGTCGGATCCGTCAACTTGGCTCACGCCGTATAACGTCAATGATGTTTATCCTTATATCGGCGATTATGCGGTTTACGTTATGAATCTTTACGAGTTTATCGTATTGCCGGAATATGAATATTATGGTTATGTTCCAACGGGCGGCGATATTTTATATTTGGCGCGGCGAATTGATAACGTCGGCGGCGCGGAAACGCCGGAACCGGCAACTCTTTTGTTTTGGTCGCTCGGCGGACTGACTCTGTGCGGCGTTGCATGGCGGCGAAAAAGAAACTGCAAAGGCGGCGTTAAAACGCCTTTGCAACATTGAATCGCTTTTTTGTTTTCGTGGCGGAAAGTATTTTAATTGTAATATGTCATCGGCGTTTTTTTATGGTTAAAATGAGAAGTAGCCAACCTTTCGCCGAAAGTTGGACGCCGTAAGGCGTCTGTGAATCCGATGAACGACGGCGCTTCGCAGCGCCGTACGGTTTGGAATCCGGTTGCCAGCCGGAAACAGGGTCACGTCGGCTATCGCCGACGTGACGTCTCGGCGAAACATCACCTTATGTTGACAAATGTTTAACGAAAATTCCACTGATATATTAAAGTAATTTCAGTATAACGTCAAGATAAATATTCTGTCGAAGATGTTCTTTCAATTTTTCCTTCTCCGGATCGTTCAAAAAAGGAACAACGCCGAATAATCGGTCTTTTCATTCTCTTTTCTCAATTGGTCAATACGTATTCCACTATTTCGCCGGCTTCTTTCGGCGTAACGGTTTTTCGGATCAGTTTTTCATCCGTTGGTACGACAAACCGCAATTCAATCGGATCGGTATTGAACGCTTTGACGCGAACAACGAGTTGACCGTTTTCATATTTTTCGCGCTCCACGTCAATAATTCCTTGCGTTACATGCGATGAAACGCTAATCAAGACCGGACGTTTTTCATCAAACGATTTGACGGAAAAAATCCGGCATGTCCCCGGCGGCAACTCAACGCGAAGCGTTTCGCCAAACGGTTCAACGAGTTTGTCTTCCCAATAATCAAAAGCGACGTACTGTTTCGCTTGCGGCAATCCAAGTTTTTCTGCGGTCGTTTCGATTGACGCCGGTTTTTTGTCGTCCCAGTTGTAAAACGCAACGATTGTCCGCCGCTCGCCGCTTTTTTCATTGGTCAGCGTCCAGATTTTCGGAAGGTCGTTTTCAAAAAGGTCAACCGGACGCGCTGTCGTTAAACCATGCGGACGCATCGTTTTTTGCAGCACTTCAACACGCTCCGGCGAAAGTTCCGGCAGCCAGTCGCTGAACGTAAAGAGTTGTCCCGCAACCGAAACCCACGACGTAATCAACCGCGCATGTTCCAACGGAATCGAATCGCGGACATAAACCGGATCGGGATCGTTCCACCAAACGCGACCGTTCAAAAAGTAACGATTGGAACCGTGCCAAGGACCGGCTTTCAAAGAATTCCAGCCGGAACCGTTATCAGGACCAATCCGCATCGCGTCGCAATAACCGATAGACGGGTGCATCATCCGCATATTTTGCGAAACGCAACAACCGAGAATAAAAGCGTCCGGCGCGGCTTCGCGAATGATCTGAAAACCTTTGCGGTACGCGGCAACCGGCGTGAAATGTTCGTCGTCATAAAATTTCACCTTGCCCAAATCGTCCGGTTTGTATTCGTTGTTGACATACAATTGGTCGCACGCCATTCCTGTCCAAAGTCCGTCCAACTTGAAATAATGATATCCCCAATCGGAATAAATCCGCTTCACTTCTTCGGACAAATATTTTTGCACGTCGGGATTTGTCATATCAAGCGACGTGCCGCCCCAAAATGATTCATACGGCTCGCCTTCTTTGTTGACGATAGAATTGTAAGGACGTTTACTTTTTCCGTTTGCATCAACTTCATCCGTCACCGTACTTTTGGCAAACCATTCTTTCGGAAAATGCGAATCAGTCACGCTTCCGGCAAACGGCATAAACCAAAGTCCGGCAGTAAAGCCGAGTTGCTCAAGCATTTCCGCCGACGGTTTCATGCCGTCGGGATAAGGACCTTTCGGATTATGCGTTGTAAAATTTTTCTTCGGACCGTTGGACGAAATTCCTTCCTGCCAATGGTCGTCAATTTGAATGAAGTTAAAACCATACGGCTTGAGTTTCTTTTCCGCGACTTCGGCAAGTTCTTTCAAATGTTTCGCGTCGCTCGCTCCGCCGTATTTGTTGCTGTACCAAGTGCAATAACCGGCGGGAATCGGTTTCAATTTGAGACGAGGCCAATTGGCTTCGCTTGCCGCTTTCATAAAATTTTGTTTATTTTTCAATGGATGTTTTGCAATTTCTTGTTTTGCAGATTCCCATTGCGATACGGCGTCAATGTAAGATTCCAAACCATCGCGGCAATCGTCAAATCTGCCAATGACAAAAAATTCAGACAATTGGTGAAGAAACACGCTGCTAATACTTCCTTGAAAAGGTTTGGTTGCTTTTCCATACTGACTTTCTGGAATAATTTGTACTTTACCGTCGTCTGTTTTTTTAGAAAAGATAATTCCCGACGCTTCGGCGGCGGTAATCCAACCGGAAACAACGCCGCTTCTTGTTTTCGGATCGACGATGGAAAGAAACATGTAACTTCCCTTATGACCATCAACCGGTTTGAGTCCCGCAGCGCCGAACGATTTTAATTGATCGGCGTTTTGCGGAAGTTGCAATTCAATCGTTGGAAAACGAAGCGTTGTATTTTTATCTCGATCGAAAACAATAGAAAACAAAACCATTTGTTTCCATGAATCAGGAGTATTAAAAAAATCGTCTTCTTTTTCGTTATTCCTGCCGTCGATAATCGTTATCGTTAAATTCTCATTGAGAAAACTCAAGAGAATACTATGACCATCCTTTGAGGATTCAATCTCAATTTTATCAATATTATTTTTATCTAACGGCGCTATCGCATAGACGCCTTTTTTATCGGCGATTTCAATTTGCGTATTCTTGGCGTTCCAAGTAACAGTGACCACGCCGTTTGTCATAGAAACGTCTTGATTGAAAACGTCTTTGGATTTGTCGTCTTGCGCCGCGATTTGAACAAGCGCCTGAGACGCCGCAAAGGTCAACAGACCGCTTAAAACCAATAATTTGAAATTTTTCATTGGAAATTCCTTTGATATTGAAAAATAAAAGTGAAAACAAAATAACGCATTTAAGTTGCTCATTCTATTAGAAAAACAACCAATCGTTGAGGACCATGCACGCCAAGCACGAGAATTTTTTCAATGTCCGCCGTGCGGCTCGGACCGGTAATAATAAGAAATTCGCCGTGTTTTTCTATCGATAAATTGGAATCGAGCGGTTCTTCGCCGCGAATTCTTCGGCTGATTTCCTGCCATGCCGCCGGAAGGTGTTCCCGAATCATAGACGCCGACGCAACAACGCAACAGACCGGCGGAAGATAACAGAGCATTCGGTCAAACGCGCACGACGACGCAACGACTGCGCTTCCCGTATCGGCGAGCAAATATTCCGCGCCGACGATACTTGCGTCAAGCGTTCCCATCTCTCCGCGCGAAATGTCGGCAGGATCGTTCGGCGCGTACAGCAATTCAAAATCTTTCGCATCGGACGAAAACGCGTCTGATTTTTTCAGCGTTTCGGCGACAAGAGTTCGCTTGGCGACGCCGATTTTTTTCGCGTTGAGTTCTTTAAAAAACGCGATAATTTTTGCCGCCGCGTCCTCCCGCGAAGAACACGGCGTTACTTCGCCCGCCGCCTGAACAAGCGACTCGCAATACAAAGAACGCAATTCGTCCGCCGTTAAATTTTTTATCGCCCAAACAATTGGCATTTGCGGCAGTTTTTCCGTTCCCGGCGCTGCGTTGAGCGCAGAACGTATGCGTCCCAGAATTTTATCGCGGCTCGACATGAATGATTCCTTTTTGAAATTCTTCAAGGATTTTTTCGTGACGGATCAAACTTTTTGCATCAATTCCACCGGCAGACCAAGATGTAAAATGAACGCGCAACGCACGCCCGGCTTTGGTTCAAACGGTTCGATAAGAACTTGACGTCCCGCAAGCGCCGCGTCGAGATTCTCGACTTCATACGCGATATGCGCTCCGATTTGAAGTTCTTTCGGCATAGAACTTCCTTCCTCGAATTTCAACCATTCGACCCGAAAGGGGTCTTTGGAATAATCCGAGACATGCAATTTACAATCCGCAAGATAAGCCGACCATTCCCGCTCTTCGGTTGTCGGGATTCCGATGTGATCAAATTTCATTGCAAAATTCTCCTCTAAAAAATTGTTAAAAACCAAACAACGAAAAGCATTATAACATAAAACCGTTTCTGTGAAAAGCAAAATTGTTCCGCATTCCCAAAAATGTTCTCGTTTTTATTTTTCAATAAAATTTTGCCGCCTGCATAAAAACAGCGTCTCATAAATTCGTCGTCTTGACGCGGAATGAAATTTTTTGTCGTCGTCATAAATTTCTCATGAGAGAAACGGTTGTTTAAGGTTTGAGAACGTTTCCCGAATAACTTTTTATTTACGGTTTGATTACTTTAACGCAATCTACGACAACCGACTTTTGAAATCTTCGTAACCGAATTGGCGAATGAGTTTGAAATCGCCGCCCGGTATATCGGAGTCGCACGAAACAATAGAGGGAAGTTGCAAGCCGTTGAACATGGTGTTTTTACACATCGTGTATTGCGACATGTCGCTGAAGACAAGCCGATCGCCGACAATGAGCGGTTTCTTAAATTGATACTCGCCGATAATGTCGCCGGAAAGACACGTTTTTCCGCCGATAATGTATTTGTACCGCGCGCTTTCAAGCGGCGCGTCGGCTTCTTCGATAGTCCGCCTCGCTCCAACAATTTCCGGCGTGTAAGGCATTTCCAGCACGTCCGGCATGTGCGCCGCCGCCGAAGTATCGACAATGACGACGCTCAAATTGTTCGGGTTGGCGATGATGTCCAAAACCGACGTAACGAGAAAACCGGAGTAAAGAATGTGCGCTTCGCCCGGCTCCAGATAAATTTGCAATCCGGTGCGTTCTTTGAAATCGATGAGAAGATTGATAAGATGCTCCACGTCGTAACCCATCCGCGTGATATGATGTCCGCCGCCAAAGTTGATCCATTTGAGCATCGGAAAATAACGGTCAAAACGCTGTTCCACATGCAAAAGCGTTCTTTCCAGAACGTCGGAACCTTGCTGACAGATCGTGTGAAAATGAAATCCGTCCACGCCGTCGAGCGACACGCCGTAAAGTCCGTCTTCCCGAATCCCGAATCGGGAACGGCTGGTGCAAGGATTGTACATCTCGTATTTGACTTCGGAATATTCGGGATTGACCCGCAGCCCGATTTCAATCTTACGTCCGCAATTGCTTAACTTGGATTCAAACGTTTTCCATTGATTCACCGAGTTGAAAACAATCGTATGCGCCACCGTTTTCAGATAATTGATTTCGGCTTTGGAGTAAGCGGGCGAGTAAATGTGCAGTTCTTTGCCGAAATACTCGTGAGCAAGCTGCGCCTCGTAAATACTGCTGGCGGTTACTCCGGCGAGATACGGACTCATCGCGTCGAACACGCCCCAAGTGGAAAACGCTTTGAGCGCGAGCAGAATTTTCGCGCCGCTGCGATCCTGCACGTGTTTCAAAAGCTCCATATTCCGACGAATACGCGCCCGATCAATCACGTAATACGGCGTCGGAATATCAAAGGAGGTGTAATCAAAATCGGGAAGTGCAAACAGCGCTGCCATAGCGTTACCAATTCAAAAAGGTTAACAGGAATCAGGGAAGGACGCGGGAAACGAATAATGATAGCACGATTTGTCCGACAAGCAAGACCGCAATTTCATCGGCGTAATTGTCGTGCGCTATTTGTTTTCATTGTGATAAAATTGGTCGGTTTTCTAATTTTTGAGACGTCTCAAGACGTTATTAGCGTTCCATTGTCAATACTGCAACATTTGTTATACTACGGGATAAAGTCGTTTCACCCAAACAAGAAGCCCAAATGGAAAGAATCCTCTATGAACAAACAACGAAAACGCGAGAATTGGGGAAGTAAAATCGGCGTCCTTCTTGCCGTGATCGGCAGCGCGGTCGGATTGGGAAATTTTCTCCGCTTTCCCGGACTGGCGGTGTCTTACGGCGGCGGAGCGTTTATGATTCCGTATTTTATTACGGTTTTAATTCTTGCTGTTCCGCTCGGATGGGTGGAATGGGCGACGGGACGTTACGGCGGTTCGAAAGGTCTGAACTCGATGCCGGGTATTTTTCTCGCCTTCACCAAACGGCAAGGCGGCGCGTGGATCGGATTGCCCGCCGTGTTCTGTAGTTACATGATTTTCACCTATTACGCAATTATCGAGGCGCTTTGTCTGATTTTTGCCTACCGTTATTTTTTCTCGATGACCGGTTGGTTTGGCGTTCCCGGCACGGAGCCGATGAAAGATTTCTTTTCAGCGCTGCTTGGAATCGGCGAGAACGGCGCGGTTTTTCAAAATTCTATTTTCAGCGAAATTCTGATCAACGTCGTTGTTTGTTATGCGATGAACTTTTATCTCACTTATCGCGGCATCTCGCGAGGAATTGAACGCTTTTGTCTTTGGGCAATGCCCGCGCTTGTGATTTGCGGATTGATTCTGATGTTTTACGTCATGTTTCTCGGCAATCCGACCGGGATTGAAGGTCAAAGCTATCTCAACGGTTTGCGTTTTGTTTGGAGTCCCGTTCAGGAAGGCAAAACTTTTTTGGAGAGTTTCAGCAATCCTGAAACGTGGGTTGTTGCGGCGGGACAAGTTTTTTTCTCGTACTCGCTGGGTTTCGGACTGATTATGACCTACGCCAGTTATCTGAAACATAACGACGACATTGCGCTTTCGAGTTTAATCGCAGTCGGCGGAAATTTCTTTTGCGAGGTGATGATTGGCGGCATGATGGTTGTGCCGGTTGCCGTGATGTTTTTAGGAAAAGAAGCGTTCTCTTCGCTGAATAGTACGTTTTCGCTTGGTTTTCTCGCGTTGCCGCAGGCGTTTGAACAAATGTCGTGCGGTTATCTTTTCGGATTTTCTTTTTTCTTCTTATTGTTTTTGGCGGCGGTGACAAGTTCGATTTCGATGTTGCAGCCGTCGATTGTGTTTTTTGAAGAGTCGCTGGGAATCGGACGCAAACGGAGTATTTCAATTCTCTGGATACTGACGTTTATTGGCACGCTGTTTATTTTGTATTTCTCGAAAGGTTTGACCTCGCTGGATACGTTTGATTTTTGGGGCGGGAGTCTTATCGCTTTTATTATGGCGACGATGCAAATTATTGTCTTCGGTTGGGTATTCGGTATCGATAAAGGAATAGAACTGATTCGGCACGGAGCGAACATTCCCATTCCAAGATTTGTCCGATGGATTATTAAATATGTGATGCCGCTTTATTTGCTGATAATTTTCGGATTATGGATGCGATACAACTTACCGAAACGGATCAAAGGATTTAACGAAAACGACGCGGTGCAAAAATCGGTCGCGTTTATGCTTTTGTTTGCGGTTTTTTTGATCATTATTCTCGCGCAGGCAATTCGCCGCTGGCGCAAACGCGGCGTCATCGCTCGCTCCGGCAAATTTCATGACGGCTCGGTCGGTTTCACGGAAGGCGAGTTGTGATTGTAAAGAAAAATGGTCTATTTTTTGACGATTTTCAAACGCGGCTCAAGAGCTTGTCGAATCGCAAGAATTTGTTTGAGAAAAATATCCCATTGATCGAGCGGCAACATATTTGGTCCGTCGCTGGGCGACGTTTCCGGCGCAGGATGCGTTTCGACAAATAAAGCGTCGACGCCGACGGCGGTTGCGGCGCGTGCTAACGGAAAAATCATTTCGCGGACGCCGCCGGTCGCGTTTTCCAATCCGCCGGGTTCCTGAACGCTATGCGTTGCGTCGAATACAACCGGCGTTCCGAGTTTTCGCATCTCGACTAATCCGCGCATATCGTTGACAAGCCGTCCGTAGCCGAAAAATGTACCGCGTTCTCCCAACAAAATATCGGAACAACCCGTTTCTTCAAGTTTGCCGACAACATGCCGCATGTCGCGAGGAGCCATGAATTGTCCTTTTTTGACATGAACCGCTTTACCGGTTTTTGCCGCCGCGACAAGGAGATCGGTCTGACGCGCCAAAAACGCCGGAATTTGCACAAGATCGCAAATCTCGCCGACCGATTCCGCCTGATAAGATTCATGAATATCGGTTGTTACCGGAAGACGATAGTTTTTTCGGATTTCGGCAAGCCACTCCAACCCGCGTTTCAATCCCGGACCGCGCGGACTCGTAAGAGACGTGCGGTTCGCTTTGTCGAACGATCCCTTGAAAACGACATTAACCGGAAAGCGCTTTGCAATATCGGACAATTTCTCCGCAATGACCGGCAACGTCGATTCTTCCAACACGCACGGTCCCGCGATCATTAACAACGGCTCTCCTTCGCCGCAACGATACGTTCCAATTTTCGCCGGATTATTCGGCATAATATATTCGTCCTTGCGATATGAAAATGAACCCGTCCTAAAATTTTTTAACGATTCAGTTTCTTCATAAAATAAGAAAACTGATGAATCACGTCAAGCATATCATCTTTGAGTTTTGATTCGGCAAAATTCAGTAGTTTTTGCGGAATTTTACGGTAGAACGCTTCAGCAATTCCTCCGGCAATACATGCCATTGTGTCGCTGTCGCCGCCGAGTGAAATCGCTATTTGAATTGCATGGGCATAATCACGACTCTCTAAAAACGAAATGATGGATTCCGGTACTGAACCTTGACAACTGACTTCAAAATAATAACAATGCCAAATATCTTGCGTTGAACGGTTGAGATCATAATCAAACGTTTTTTCCACATATTCTTTAATGTCGTTTTTTGAACTACCGTTACGTGCGAGAAAAATCGACGCGGCAACGGCTTGCGCTCCTTTGATACCTTCGGGATGATTGTGCGTTACTTCGGCGGAACGTTTGGCTTCTGCAAGCGTTTCTTCCAGCGTGTCAAATGCCCAAGCAACCGGACTGATTCGCATTGCGGAACCGTTTCCCCAACTGTTATACGGGTCGCGCGAACCGGCAAGCAGCCATGTTAAAAAACTGCCGCCGTATCCGGCATTCGGATAAAGATTTCCCCATTTGTGATACGCCGTTGCGTAATCCAATTGATTCAAAATTGCGTCGGCGGTTGCCGTTGTTAATACGGAATCATCCGTGAACGTTGCGTTTTCGTTCAGCAACGGTACTTCTTCCGGGACGCCGGTTTTGAAACTGTGCCACTCGTAAGGCGAACCGCAAATGTCGCCGACAATTGCTCCTACCATTGCACGGAATTTCCTTCGCCTTTGGGCGGCTGAACGGTTTTTTCCGGTTTGCTAACCGTGATTTTCAGCGGCGACGTTTTCGGCAATTCGCCCGATTCTTTCAGTTTTTTGCCGATAGAAAGAATTTTCGTCACTTTTTCATCGCTCAATTCATGCCCCGGCTGCGTTGGCATTCCTTCCCAAATGACGGCTCCAAACTGCGGTTCGAGAATCACCGTGTGCGGAATGCCGTAAACGCCAAGTTTATTGGCAAAACGCCGTCCGGTATCTACGGCAAGATGAAATTTTATTTCGTCCGGCTTGAGCGGTCCTTTCATTGTTTTGATCGCTTCTTCGTCCGTTTCGCAAATTGCAATGACCGCCAAATCGTCGCCGTATTTTTCATGTAAAAAATTGAGATACGGCAGAGAACGTCGGCACGGCGGACACCAAGTCGCCCAAACTTCGATAAGCACAAACTTTCCCGCAAGATTTTTCGGCGGTTCCGCGACCCACTTTTCGATCTCAATTTCAGGGGCTTCCGCATACATCCACGAATCCGCCCAAATCATACGCGGACGCTGAAACGCGGGATGTCCGGGCGTCAAACCGACGCTTTCCACGAGCCAAGGTTCTTTTTTCAGATCGACGTCTTTCAATTTGTTAAAATCAATTTCCGTAGCCGATTCTCCTTTCACGACTTTCGGCGCTTTTGTCGGATCGATAACGTAATGTCCCGCCTCTTGATTTTCCGTCGTTTTTGCGTTTGCCGTTTTTTGCGCGGCAAGTTGATCGTCCGCAAGCATCGCGGCGTCTTTTGCCGTGAAACTTGCCAAAACAGCCAATGTGAGTAAAATTCTCATTGATTTTCTCCTTCTCGTAAAGTTGAAATGAGGGCAAAATCTCCATAGCCAAATATCTTATCAAAAACCGAATCGTATGTAAAGCGGGTTTGTTTTTTCATTTAAAAATCTCTCAAGACTTTTTTTGCCGCAATTCTATATCAGGATAATAAAGATTCGGCGGAGTTCCCGACAAATTAGTGGAAATTCCCCGCAACTTTTGGGACACGTTGCGAAAATTTGGCGGAATGTCGCGACGTCTTTGGGACATGTTCCGACGACGTTGAGGTCTTTACCAAAGACGTCGATGGATACCTGAAACTTGAGAGAATACCCGACAACTCTTGGGTCAAGAGAAAATGTTTTGGAATATATCCGTGAAATTTTTCAAAGATTTTAGGTTCATTTTCAACAACCTTATTTTCCGAACAAAACAACCTCAGTCGCCTTGTTTTTTATTCCTGATCGGGTAGGATAAAAGGAAAATTTACGAAACGAGGTTTTTATGAGAAAGAATCGCTTACCAATATATTCGCGGCGGAATTTTTTGAAGACGACTGTTTCCGCCGCCGCGTTATGCGCAGCGCCGACGGTGTTGCCCGCAAATGTTCTCGGATTGGACGGCGCTACGTCTCCAAGCGCCAAAGTTACGCTTGCCATGATCGGATGCGGCGGACGAGGACGCCACGATCTCCGGCGGTTTCTTCGGCAACCGGATATTCAACTTCTTGCGCTTTGCGACGTTCAGCAAGAGCGGCGAAAAATGACCGGAGATTGGGTTGCGAAAGAATTTGAGATTCAAGTCAACGACGAATACCGCGATTTCCGCGAACTTCTCGAACGGAAAGACGTAGATTCCGTCTTGGTTGCCACCGGCGATCACTGGCACGCGCACGCCTCCATTTACGCCGCCCGCGCCGGAAAAGACGTCTATTCCGAAAAACCGTGCGCCATTACGATTGATCTTTGCCGTCGGCTTGCCGTTTCCATGAAACGCTACGGAACGATTTTTCAGGGAGGAACGCAGCGCCGCTCTCTCGGAAATTTTAAGTTTGCCGTTGATCTTGCGAGGAGCGGCGGGCTGGGCAAACTCCGGTCGGTTCACGCCGCCATTTATTATCTTAACGTCCGTTACGACTGGCTTCCCGCGCAGTCGACGCCCGATCGCGACGTCGTTGACTGGGACTTGTGGCTCGGTCCGTCGCCTTGGCGTCCTTATAACAAAGACTACGTTGACGGCAGATGGCGCGGGCATTATGATTTTGATTCCGGCGCGAAACATCACGACTGGGGAGCGCACACGGTCGATCTCTGTCAATGGGCGACAGACGCCGACGGCTCCGCGCCGGTTACTTATTGGGCGGAAGGGAGTCGTTTGTTTGGCGTTTATGAAAACGGCGTGAAACTCGTGATGCGTCCCGACGGCTGGAGGGGATTGGGAAATTGCGCGGTACGCTTTGAAGGCGAAGACGGTTGGATTGAAACCGGCGATAGCGGACGTATTGCCGTTTTTCCCGATTCGCTTCGCGGAAAATTGACGCAGAATTTTTCCGTTTACGGCGGAAAGGAAGGCGGAGGCGGAACGCACGGCGAAGACCCGGTAACGCATATCCGCAATTTTGTTGATTGCGTCAAAACCCGCGAACAGCCGATTTGCAACGCCGACGTTATTTGCAGTTCTCATATTGCGTGTCATGCGTCGGCGTTATCGTGGGCGCTCAAGCGGGAACTCCGTTTCGATCCGAAAACCGATACTTTTCTCAACGATGAACAGGCAAACCGGTTGCGTACCCGCGCGTGGCGCGAACCGTGGACCGTGTAATAGGCGTCGGGTTACAGGTTACAGACGCCAAGTTTCAGGTTACAGTGTTGGTTTTCAACACGAGAAAGTACGGAAAGCCAATACTGGTATCTGGAACCTGTTACCTTCATGTAATTTTTTACTTTCTTAAAACCTTATTTTTACCTAATTTTTCAAACAAAACAACGTCAGTTGCCAAAGACGCAATAGATTGTTTTTTATACTGAAATTACTTTTATTTTTTGTTTCTTACAGAAACGCAAAGTTTTGGTTATAGAAAACTCTCCTTTGTGACTTCGTGGTGAAAAAGATTGCGGTTTCGTAGTGAAAAAAGAATAATAAAAAATTATTTTCAAGAAAATTTCAATTTTCCGACAATTCGTATTGACGTCGCGGATTATTTGCGCATAATAAAGATTAATACACTTTACTGAATTGACAAAGTCGCTGTGATTTTTGTCATTCAGTTTCAAAAAACAAAAAAATGTAGAAGGAGTTTCGACTATGAAAA
>JAISZO010000085.1 GCA_031269105.1 Planctomycetaceae bacterium
GCTCAAGCAGAAGGAAGAGTGCATGATTTTCAACTGTTCAAAGATGATATTGGGGATAGTATTGGGGAAAATATTTTGGTAGAAGGAGATAGCGGGTACCAAGGAATAGAAGAATTACACGCGAAAAGCAAGATACCAATTAAGAAACCAAGAGGGAGGGAATTGTTGGAATTGGAAAAAGCGTATAATAGACGATTAGCAAGAGAACGAGTCGCTATTGAACACATAAACCGAAAGATTAAAACATTTCGTCTCTTAAAAGATAGATACAGAAATCGAAGGAAAAGACACGATATTCGGACAATTCTACTATGCGCTATCACAAACCACGAATTGACAATACAAAAAGGTTAGAGAAAAGGTCTAATAAAACAGGAAAAGATTTTTACATGACAGTCGAACATCTCTCGTTTATTTTTCAACTTGAGTATTGATAAAGAAAGCTGGACATACAAATTCAATGACGATAAAACCTTATCGGATTTTTGCGATTGGCGAAACGCTTTGGGATATGTTGCCGAACGGAAAAAAGGTCGGCGGCGCGCCTGGCAATTTTGCATATCATTGCCGCCAACTTGGAGCTAACGCCGACGTCGTTTCTGCGGTTGGCGAAGATGAACTCGGACGCGAATTACTCGCGTTTTATCGTTCCGTCGGACTTTCAACACAATCTATCGTCATTGATTCGCAACATCCGACCGGAGCCGTTGATGTTGTGTTGACGGAAGAGAAAAAAGCGATTTATACATTTCGTTCTAACGTAGCGTGGGATCATCTTCACGCCAACGAGGAAACTTTGTCGGCGCTTTATCGCACCGACGCGATTTGTTACGGTACGTTGGCGGGACGCGGTAAAGAATCGTTTGAGGAACTCAAAAAGATGATTGCCGCCGTACCGAAAACAGCGCTGAAGGTCTTTGACCTCAATCTTCGTAAGCCGCACTATACGAAAGAAACTGTGATGGAGTTTCTCGCGTTATCCGACGTTTTCAAACTCAACGACGAAGAAGTTCTGATAATTTGCGATATGCTTGGATGGCGTCATGCCGATGTGCGCGAACAAGCAAAACGGCTCATGGACGAGTACAATTTTCAATTACTCATGTTGACGTTAGGCGAACAAGGAAGCGTTTTGATAACGGCAAACGAAATATCAGAATGTCACAGTGTGCCGGTCAATGTGATTGACACTGTCGGAGCGGGCGACGCATTCGCCGCCGCGACATTGATAGGTTTTCTGGACGGTAAAACGTTAGACAAAATCAATCAAAACGCCTCCGATTACGCCGCTTACATTTGTACGCAGCCCGGCGGTATGCCTCAAATACAGACGCCGTTTTCTTTCTAAAACCGTGTATTCGTTTTAAATTCCCGGATTCATTTCGTTAATTTAAACAAAGTAAAAATGTTTTCTATTTTTTTTATTTTATCTATTTTTTATCACAATAAAGAAATTTTAAAAAATATAAAATTTTTCGCCGATTTTGACGACTTTGCATTGACAAAACACTATAAACTCTGTATTGGTTTACAAAAGTAAAAAACGCTCAAAGCGCTTTTTGTTAATAGAGAGAGTTGTGAGTTTTTGTTGACAAAAAACTAGAATAATAAATCATATCAATTGAAAATTGATTTAAGTACAAACAATCATGGTCGAAAAATCAAAAGCTGGTCAAGGACATACTTTAGTTATTGTGGAGTCTCCGGCAAAGGCGCGCACGATAAGTCGTTATTTGGGAAGTAATTACACAGTTGAGGCGAGTATCGGGCATATTCGCGACCTTCCGAAAGGAACGAAAGACCTGCCAGAACAATATAAAAAAGAAAAATGGGCGTATCTCGGCGTAAACGTGGATGCGGATTTTGAACCGGTGTACATTATTCCCGGCGATAAAACCAAACAGATTAAGAAGTTAAAAGACGATCTGAAAAATGCCGACGCATTGTATCTGGCGACTGACGAAGACCGCGAGGGAGAGGCGATCAGTTGGCATTTGTATGAAGTTCTCAAACCGAAAGTGCCGGTCAAGCGGCTGGTTTTTCACGAAATCACGAAACCGGCAATATTAAAAGCGTTGCAAAATACGCGGTCAATTGACGAAGACCTTGTTCACGCTCAGGAAACCCGCCGAATTATCGACCGGCTCTACGGTTACGAAGTTTCGCCGCTTCTCTGGCGAAAAATCGGCAACAATCTTTCGGCGGGGCGAGTGCAAAGCGTTGCCGTGCGATTGATTGTGGAACGGGAACGGGATCGGATGGGATTTCACGACGCGACGTTCTGGGATTTGCTCGGTACGTTTTCCAAGCGGAACGACGAGAAAAATTTTCTGGCGACGCTTGTTTCCGTCGGCGACCGTAATATTCCGTCCGGTAAGGATTTCGATCCGACAACGGGAAAATTGATTGACGCGCGAAAACTTCTGCTCGATGAAACAAAAGCGAAAGAGCTTGCGTTAAAATTACAAAACGGCGAGGCGAAAGTTGTCGCCATTGACGACCGTCCTTACACGCAAAAACCCTACGCGCCGTTTACGACAAGCACGCTGCAACAGGAGGCGAATCGCAAATTCGGTTTCACGGCGCGGACGACGATGAGTTTGGCGCAAACTCTTTATGAGAACGGACATATCACTTATATGCGTACCGACTCGACAACGCTTTCCAGTGAAGCGATTCATGCGTCGCGGGAGTTGGTGCGGACGCAGTACGGCGAGGAATATTTGCCGGATTCGCCGCGAATTTATCAAACAAAAGTCAAAAATGCGCAAGAGGCGCACGAGGCAATTCGTCCTGCCGGAAGTCAATTTGATTTACCCGGCGTGTTGCAAAGTAGTTTGTCGTATGACGCATTCCGTTTGTACGATTTGATTTGGAAACGAACAATCGCCAGTCAAATGGCGGACGCACGTGGACGGCGGTTAACGATCACAATTCAAATTGACGACGCAAAATTTGAAGTGACTGGCAAAACGATTGAATTTCCCGGTTTTTTGCGGGCGTACGTTGAAGGTTCCGATGATCCCGACGCGCAGCTTGCCGACCGCGAGGTGATTTTGCCGCAGGTTCAGGAAGGAGAATCGCTTCAATGTTTGCATCTTGAAGCAAAATCGCACACGACAATGCCGCCAAGCCGTTACTCCGAAGCGTCGCTGACCCGAACGCTCGAAGAAAAAGGAATCGGTCGTCCCAGCACTTACGCTTCGATTATTGAAACGATTTTAAACCGCAATTATGTGTTCAAAAAAGGAAATGCGTTAGTCCCGACCTGGACGGCATTTGCGGTGTGCCAGCTTCTCGAAACGCATTTACCCGGACTCGTTGATTACGCGTTTACCGCGCAGCTTGAAGATCAACTTGACGCGATTAGTCGCGGTGAAATGGGGCATGTTGATTATTTGCACAATTTTTATTTTGGTGAAAAAGAAAAGAACAAAAAATCGGAACGAAATGTTCAAGATAAACAAGATGTTAAAGGTTTGAAAAAGACGCTGGAAAATAAAATCGATGAAATTGACGCGCGTAACGTCAGTCAAATTGAAATTGGAAAAACTGGCGAAAATGAAGAGTCGATTTATTTGCGGGTTGGGCGGTTTGGACCTTTTTTGCAACAGGGGGAACGAAAAGCGAGCGTGCCGGACAATCTTCCGCCGGACGAATTGACGATTCAATCGGCGTTGGAGATGCTTTCCAATGCGGAACAAGGCGATACGCCGCTTGGAATTTGCCCGACAACCGGCAAACCGATTTTCGTAAAAGTCGGACGTTTCGGACCTTACATTCAACGCGGTACCCCGGAAGACGCGGAAAAACCGCAAAATGCGTCGTTACTTCACGGAATGACGTTAGACGACGTCAATCTCGAAACGGCGATGAAGTTGCTCAGTTTGCCGCGAATCGTCGGAACGAGCGAGCAAGGCGAGGAAATTGTCGCGTCGAACGGGCGTTTCGGACCGTATATCAAATGCGGAAAAGAGACGCGGTCTTTGCCGAAAGACGTTTCTCCGCTTGATGTTACGGAAACGCAAGCCCGCGAAATTTTAGCGAAACCAAAATTTCAACGCGGCGCACGAGGACAATCCGCGCCGCTCAAAGAATTTGCGGAATCGCCGGTAACAGACAAAGTCGTTCGCGTTTTGAGCGGACGATTCGGCAATTATATCACCGACGGCGAAACAAACGCAACATTGCCGAAAGATACGGTAATTGAAGAACTTACCTTTGAACGCGCGTTGGATTTACTTGCAGAACGCGCGGCAAAAGGACCGTCGAAAAAGCGGGCGTCGCGAAAAAAGACGGCAAAAACAACAACTGTGAAAATCTCAAAGAAATCGTCGAAAAAATCTGTGAAAAAAGTTGCAAAGAAAGCGGCGAAAACTTCTTCGGTAAAAAAAACTGCAAAGAAAAAGGTTAAAAAAGTTGTTCGCAAAAAAGTGGCGAAGAAAAAAAGTTAATTTTCATTCAGCATGTTTTCAAATTACAAAGATTGTGTATAATGAAGAAACTTTTTTATCTACGTAATTTTTGCGTTATAGTCGCGAAATTTATTACGAATGTTTTAAAATTCAAAGGAATCAACGATGTCGCTTTTTGAACAACTTGTGAATGAAACAAAAACTGAATTTCAAAAACAATTTGCAACAAATCCGCAGTGGCTTGTCGCGGCTCCGGGACGCGTCAATCTTATCGGCGAACACACCGATTATAACGATGGTTTCGTCTTTCCGATGGCAATTGAACGCCAAACTGTGATTGCCGCCGCTCCGCTGAAAAACGGTTCTTCTATTTCAAAAGTTTATAGCGTTCAAATGGAAAACGCAGCGGATATTTTGACGGACGGAACAAGCGTACCGCCCAAATCGCCTAAAGACGTAAAGTGGTATAATTATGTGCAAGGCGTTGTCGCTCATTGTTTTACATTTGGATTAAAAGGAACGCCGTTTTGCGCGGTTATCAATTCTAACGTGCCGTTGGGCGGCGGACTTTCCAGCAGCGCAAGTCTTGAAGTGGCTGTTGCAACATTACTAGAAGTAATCACGGGAGAAAAACTCCCTGAAAAACAAAAACCGCTCGTTTGTCAAAAAGCGGAACATACTTACGCCCACATGCCTTGCGGAATTATGGATCAGTTTGCGTCGGCATTGGCGAAAAAAGATCATGCAATGCTTTTAGATTGCCGCTCGCAGGAGCCAAAACATATTCCAATCAACGATCCCAATGTGTCTGTACTCATTACTAACAGTAACAAAAAACACGAATTGACTGGCAGCGAGTACCCGGAACGTCGGCGGCAATGTGAAGAAGCGGCGGAAATTCTTGGCGTGTCTAAACTTAGAGACGCCGATCTCATTATGCTTGAAACGGCGCTCGATAATTTAAGTGAAAAACAATATCGACGGGCAAAACATATTATTTCGGAAAATATTCGCACGCAAAAAATGGCGGACGCTCTTCTGGCTGGAAAATGGGAAATTTGTGGCGAATTGATGTATCAAAGTCATTTTTCAATGTGCGCCGATTTTGAAATTACTACGCCGGAACTCGATTTACTTGTGTCGCTGGCGCGATTGATAGGAGTACAAGAAGGAGTTTACGGTTCACGAATGACTGGCGGCGGATTTGGCGGTTGTACTGTGAGTTTAGTAAAAACAAGCAAAGTGGCGGAAGTATCCGAAAGAATCTCTGAAAATTATTATGAAATCACAAAAATCCGTCCTACAATTTTTGCGACCCGTCCGGCGCAAGGAGCCGCTGTTATTTAGGGAAAAAACATTTTTCAAAAACATTGGGAGCAAACGATGAGTTACAGCGTTTCATTTTATTTGGCGGATATTCAAAAACTTCAGAAAATTCTCGACGAAAAAGATTTGTCGATTCTTGACGAAATGAGTTTTGATGAAAATGAGGAAGACGATTGGGAAAATCGGGCGTATCTCGAAAAACTTATGACCGGAAGCGAACCGGACGACGAAGACGAACCGTTTGAATATGCGTACTCGTTAGAACAAATTGTCGCTCACCTTTTTGGCGAAAGCGTGCCGGTTCCTGAATTTGAGGATTTGCGGATTGGAAAATTTGAAGGCGTTTTGTCATGGATTCTCAAATCCGGTTCTCCGATAAAACTTCCGCCCAACGACGATTATCCCTACGTTGGACATCGTTTTTTGCCGGAAATACAAAAAATGTTGAACGACTGGAACGACAAAAATTTTGAGGAATACGCTCCGAAAATCCAAACGATGATCAAAGCGATGTTCAGAATTTTTCGCACGGCAGTCAAACAAAAAAAAGACGTTATTACGTTTTATTATTGAAAGGAACTTTTAACAATTTTCAACAAACAAATTTGGAATATTTTTTGACGGGCTAAACAAGATTTACCGGCTTTTATCGGAGGTTTTATTTTGTCAACCCTGTTATAATTCTGTCTGAAACATGAGTTTTTAGAAGTGCCGCAAAATATTTTCCCGAATTTTCAAGAAAATTTCAACTTTTCAATAATTCGTATTGACGTTGCGGATTATTTGCGCATAATAAAGATTAATACACTTTACTGAATTGACAAAGTCGCTGTGATTTTTGTCATTCAGTTTCAAAAAACAAAAAAATGTAGAAGGAGTTTCGACTATGAAAA
>JAISZO010000094.1 GCA_031269105.1 Planctomycetaceae bacterium
AATCACCGTGATTTTGTCCATCAGTAAAGTGTATTAATCTTTATTATGCGCAAATAATCCGCGACGTCAATACGAATTGTCGGAAAATTGAAATTTTTCTGAAAAATTTATGAGTCAAAAAGCGATGATTAAAACAAAATAAAGACATGATCTAGTAAATTTGCGCATTATTATTACAATTTTAAAATAATTCTTAATTTGTTGTCTAAAATTGACAACAGAATTATTAAATATTAAACTAGAGAAACCTTTCGTTTTAAAGAATTTCCTCTTTGGAAAATGGCTAAATACCGGATAAACGCCGTTTCCGTTTTCTAAAGATACAAAATTTCATTTGCCGCAACGATTAGAAATCAGCATATTAAAAAATTCGCTTGATTACAAAAACATCAACATACGCCTGAACAAGAATAAATCCTCGTTTCGACGCTCTGGAATTGGGATAAAATCAATCGCAATGTATCTCTTTTAACAAAAACAGTGGGGGACACGTAAATTGTCTAACGATAGCAAACGCGAAAAATTTTATCTTTTTCGGGAACAAGACCTTTTGCAAGTGTTTCATATTTTTCAATCGGAAAATATCGGACAAATTTTTGACATTATTCAAAAACATTCTTTGGGACAAATCATCGACATTTTTCAAGAACATAGAATTGGAGACGTCGTTGATATTTTTCAATCGGAAAATATCGGGCAGATTTTTGAGATTTTTCAGAAAGAAAATATCGGACAAGTCATTGACGTTTTTCAAAAATTAAACGCAGGAACGAAAACAATGGAACAAGAACAAAAATTGACGCAATCGGCGGACGTCGAGCGGGAACAAGAAATCGCACAAAAAAACAACGAAATTGACGAATCGGAAAACGAAAGCGGCAATACGGAAGATGAAAATGATGAAGAGATATTCGATAGGGAAGAGAACATTGATGAAAAAGATAACGAAGAAGAAAATGAAAGGAACGGCGTTGATATTGACGAAGATGCCGCCGACGATGAAGACGTAGAAAATGAAGAAAGCGACAATGAAGAGGAAGAAGACGAACAAGATTCCGACGAATACGAGCCGGAAATTTCCGAACAACATTTTCTACTTTTGCAGCAATTTCACGATTGGCTGTCTGATATGGAAAATGAGGCGGAAACGGCGTATGATGAAAATGAAACCGCTCCGAAAATCGGACTCTATCAATTATATGAAGCTCTTATTGCGCAACAGCAAGAGTTGAAACTTTTTATTCAATCCAACAAACTGTTGCAAGAACTTTTTCAACAGAGTTTTCAGAAAACGGCAAAGTCGGCGGACGTTTTCAATCAGGTTTCTTATGAACAATCAGGACAAGAGCGACAAAACGCGGCGCCGTTTTTGTCGAGTATCATGGAAATTGACGAATCAATACAAAGAACGTCCGGCGCTTTCGATTCATTGCGAATACGGCTGAACACATTCATTCGCGACCGCGTCGAAACGTTGACCAAAGAGTATTATAATCAAATGTCGTGGTGGGAACGATTTCGAAAACGGAAAACGATACAAAATTTTGTCGATTATGTTATTGGCGAACAGACCAACGAAATTTCTCAAACGCTTTACGTCTTCCAACAAGGATTCGCTATCTTGGTTCAGCGAATGGATAACGTCTTGAAAAAACATCATCTTGAGAGAATAAATCCTGTCGGCAAACCGATTGACCCTGAAACGATGCAAGTCATCGACGTGGCGGAAAACGAAACGATTCCGGCGGGATGCGTTGCCGACGTCTTACGTTTTGGTTATGTTTGGCAAGGACAAACGTTTCGTCTCGCCGAGGTGCGTATGGCTGTAAAAGGTTGAAAAAAACGTCGATTATTTCCATGAAAACGATAATGAAGAGCCGCGCGTAAATACGTATTCAAACAGTCGGCAAAAAACTTATGATTCACAAAAACCAAATTTTTATCATCAATAGATTTCACAAATTTTCGCAGATTTTTTAAAACGGATGATTTTGTATTATTGGGGGGATTCCGTATGAGCGAGTGGCAAAACAGTTTTCAGCGATTGGAATGCCGATGTCCGGTTTGCGGTACAGTGCAGGAATGGCAAGACGAATGCGAGCGTTGCCATGCAGATATTCGGATACTTCGGCGTCTTGCCGATGAAACATATTTACTGCAACGGCGTTGTTTTGAAGCGTTGACGACGGGCGAGCATTTCCGCGCAGAACAAGCGGCGGAGCAACTCGCGCAAATTTTTCCGACGCCGCTTTATGAAATGTTGTCTCGTTTTGTTCGGAGATAAACGATTGTCATTTTGCGCCGCGATTTACAAAATATCACGAAAATGATTCTTTCCGCCGCGCAAAAAAATTTTCTTATTTCTCCAACGGTTTGAAGACCAGACCGCTTGCGAGTTTCGGATAAAAGTAGGTGCTTTTCGGCGGCATTCGTTCTCCCATCAGCGACAGCGTGCGGATGTGATCGACGGTTGCCGGCATAACCAACGCCGCAAGCGAATATTTGCCGGTTTTTAACTCTTCGACAACTTCCTCAACCAAATGCACGTATTTCGGTTTTTCCATATCGGTCAATCGCAAAATCGCGTCCGCAACAAGCCGATGTAAAATGCTCACGCCCAACTCGCGCCATTCGGGATGATGATCGTTTGCCGTTTCGTCCATTTTTCGCTTGCCCGCTTCGGTAAGCGTGGCGACAACCCACGTTTCATCTTTTGCCGCGTAAAGAGCGATTTGATCCTGACGTTTTTCCGTGTCGATTTTTGCCCATGCAAGAGCCGCCGACTCCGCTTTCTTTCCGATTTGTTCCACCGAGAACAAGCCGCTCAACTTTTCCCGCAATTCCTCCGCCGACCATTCCGGCGCTTCCGGAAATAAACGATGCGTCGGCAGCACAATCAATCCCGGATCGTCCATCGCCACGCACATCGTCAAAACGTAATTCGCCGGATGATCGGGCGTTAATTCTCCCATTTCGGCGACTTGTTTCCGATAATTGCACGCGGTTTCGTAACGATGATGCCCGTCGGCAATAAAAATCGGGAGCGGATTGATTATTTTTACGACAGAATCAATCGCGTTTTTGTCGGTAACAATCCAAACGCGGTTCAAAACGCCCAAATGATCGACCGCTTGAATCGGCGTGAGAGAAACAATCGCGCTATCGAGAATTTTTTGAACCGCGCTGTCGTTATCGGGATACAATCCGAACACTTGGCTAAAATTCGTTTTACATGTCGTCGTCAACATCAGACGGTCGGCTTTTGGACCGCTCAACGTCAATTCGTGCGGAAAAACCAATCCTTCGCCAAACGGATCGGCTTTCACGCCGCACATAAATCCTTTGCGGCAATATTCTTTTCCGTCAACCGCGTAAATCTGATGATAAACATACAACGCCGGTTCCGGTTCCTGTTTCAAAATCCCCGACGTTTTCCAATCGGCGAGCGTTTTCGCGGTTCGCGTGTAGCGGTTATTTTCCTGATCGTCGGTCGGTTGAATTTTGTCGAGAATCAAACGAATGACGTTGTTCGGATGTTGAGCGTACAATTCATCCTGCATCGACGGACTAATGACGTCGTACGGCGGCGCAATGACTTCCGAAAGATTGCCGATTTTATCAAGATTGTAACGAATTCCTGTAAACGGAACGATTTCCGGCATAATGGACTCCATGAATTGTTGTTAAAATTTTATTTGGCGTTTCAAAAATTTTGTCGGCGCTCGTAAGACCGAGAAAATGTTGGAACGAAAGACGGTCGCGAATTTACAACTCGGTTTGTTCGTTGGAATAAATAAAAGGAACGGACGGATTAAAAACTCGAAAAGATAATCATAAAGGACGCACTCAATCTTGTAAAGGAGGAGAGCAGAGGAGGTTATTAGAACCGGCTAAAAGAATAACTCTTTTGCCGATTTAATGCAAGCGTTGTTATCCAAAGTTACCAAGTTACCGCTTTCCCTGTAACTATCAAGTCCTCAATATTTTGTTAATCCAATACGGATTCAGACGACTACGGCTTGATTTTCTTGCAAAAAAAGTCAAAATAGCGTCATCTTTTTTTCGGATAGAAAAACTTGTAAAATATTTTAAAAATTTCTATGGAACTTCATCTCCTTCGCGGCGAACAATAAGTTTTTTTGAGATTTTCTTATTTCAAGAGTACGATAGCAATACAATAATAATACAAAATGACGAACCAATACGATTTTGATACCATCGTTGACCGGCGGACCAGCGGAAATTCTTATAAGTGGGAAGGAATGAAGTCCGCCATGAAAGAAAACGCCGGGAATGTTTTGGCTGTTTCGACCGCCGATATGGATTTCCTTACGGCTACGAAAATCGTGGAACGACTGCGGGAAAGCGCGCGACGGGAAATTTTCGGCTATACGTGTCCGACCAACGAATATTATGACGCAATTGTCAACTGGATGCAACGGCGTCATCAGTGGCGCATTGAAAAAGAATCTATCGCGCTCGCGCCGGGAATCGTTTCCGCGTTGACGTATCTGATTCATGCTTTGACGGAACCGGGCGACGGAATCGTCATTCAGCCGCCGGTTTATCCGCCGTTTGCGCGGACAATTCGCGTACTGGGACGCGAACAAATCAGCAATCCGCTGGTCAACGCCAACGGTTGTTATTCTATTGATTTCGACGATCTCGAACAAAAAGCGGCGAGAAAAAACGCGAAGCTGATGATTTTGTGCAGTCCGCATAATCCCGTCGGACGCGTCTGGCTGCGGGCGGAACTGGAGCAAGTCGCCGATATTTGTTTGCGGCACGACGTTTTTATTATCTCCGACGAAATTCATTTCGACATTGTTTTCCCGCCGCATCGACACACGGTCTTTCCGACGCTCGACCGCGATTTGCAAAACCGTTGCGTTGTTTGCACGTCGCCGTCTAAGTCGTTCAATATCGCCGGACTGCAAGTCTCGAATATCGTGATTCCCAACCGCGAGATTCGTCAAAAATACGTCGACGCCGCGTTATATTGCGGTTTCAACGCGCTGAATACGTTAGCGTTTCCGGCTTGTATTGCCGCGTATAACGAGTGCGAAGATTGGTTCGACAAAGCGCTAAAATACATTCGGCAAAACGATCAACTCGTGCGGGACGTTTTGGGGCAACGCCTTCCGAACGTCGTGATTTCGCCTCTTCAAGCGACCTATTTGCAGTGGTTGGATTTTTCGCGTCTGGGATTCGACGCATTGACGCTACGTCAATTTTTGCGGGAAAAAGCGGGCGTTTTTTTCGACGACGGCTTTCTGTTCGGCGACGAAGGAAAACAATTCGAGCGTTTCAATCTTGCCTATCCGCGAGCGGTGATTGAAGAAGTCGTCCGGCGGGTTGCGAAGGCGGCGAATTGCAAGTGAGTTTTTGCGAGGTTGTCCTTTTTTTCAATCGCGGTATAATTTGGCGCGTTGGCGTTTTTACAAAATCTTACACGTCGGCTGCAACAACGCGAAATCTGTAATAAAGCGGCTTGAACCGCAAAAGGTAAATAATTTCATGTTAGATTTGATTCCTCCGCACGGCGGTTTGACCGAACCGGTCAATCGCGAAATCCCTCAAGAACAAATATCGGAAGCAAAGATTAAAGCGTCCGGTTTGAAAAAGATACCGGTCAGCGACGCCGATCTTTCGACAGTTTATCGGTTTGGCGACGGCGGTTTGAGTCCGTTGACGGGTCCGATGAATCGCGAAACATTTGATCGCGTTTTAGACGAATCGGTTATCGAAAACAACGGACGCCTGTACGCCTGGACAATTCCGCTTTCGTTGCCGGTTACGAAAGAACTCGCGTCGGAACTCAAGGTTGACGAAGAAGCCGCGATTGTTAATTCGTCGGGCGAAGTTGTTGCGTTATTGACGATTTCCGATATTTTTGAGTGGGATAAGCCGCGTTATTTGAAAAGCGTTTATCTCGCCGACCGCACCGATCATCCCGGCGCGGACATGGTTTTGAAACAAGACGCGGAAAAAACGCACCTGCTCGGCGGAGAAATCCGCGTTTTTCCGCAACCGAAGAATCCGAATTTTGGAAAATTTGTATTGACTCCGCGCGAAGTCCGTAAACTTTTGGCGTCCAAAGGATGGGAACGGGTTGTCGCGTTTCAAACCCGCAATCCGCTTCATCGGGCGCACGAATACGCGCTGATTTATGGGTTGGAAACTCTTTTGAAACAAGGATTTAACGCCGGCGCATGTCTTAATCCGCTGGTCGGAGAAACGAAAGGCGACGACGTCAACGCCGTCATTCGTATGCAAACTTACGAGGCATTGATTGAGAATCGCTCGCTTGGCGAAGGGGACGGCGACGTTCAACTCTGGGCGAAACTCGGTCAGCAAGCGCCGGATCGCGTGATTCTGCTCGGTTTAGATATTAAAATGTTTTACGGCGGACCGAAAGAAGCGGTGATGCACGCGATTTATCGGCAGAACTTTGGTTTTACCGACTTAATTA
>JAISZO010000103.1 GCA_031269105.1 Planctomycetaceae bacterium
TAATTAAGTCGGTAAAACCAAAGTTCTGCCGATAAATCGCGTGCATCACCGCTTCTTTCGGTCCGCCGTAAAACATTTTAATATCTAAACCGAGCAGAATCACGCGATCCGGCGCTTGCGCTACGCTACACCGCCAGTTACTCATGACATCGTCCTTGCGGGACTGAATAGCTACTGTGTTTCTTTCAAGGGGTGTGTTTTTAAAATTACCCATTATTTTTAATGCGTTTGTTTTCCCACCTGACCCAGTAGTTCCAAATTAAGCGATTGATGAGTTTATGATGTTAAAACAGGAAATCTTTTTGTGGTATTAAGCAGATTAAAAAATTTGGGTTGTTTTATATTTTGAAAATACTTTTTATATTGATTTTTGTTTAATTTTCAAAAACGAAAAATGAATTGTATGATATTCTGCCATTTTGTTTATTACTCCCAATTTATTAAAGTAAAATATTCTTTACTTTTTTAGTGAATATCTTAACTTGAAACTACTGACTCCCAACCGTAATTCTCTTTCACAAACGTCCGCATTTTTATCTGAACGCGGACTTGTTTGCAAAGCGTTTCATTAATCTCTTTCTAACACGTGATTACGCTTGAACTTATGAAAATAATCGCGGTCAGGTCGGTCGGATAATTTTGGGGTCGTGAAGCGGACATAAGAGAAGAAGGTAAGTTGAAGGGGAAAAAAAGTTAAGTTGAAATTAATGAGTCTTGATAATAAACAAGAGAACAACTATTAACCAAAGAATAACTCTTTTGCCAATTTAATGCAAGCGTTGTTACCCAAAACTACCAAGTTACCGCTCTCCCTCTTAGGGATTAAACGTTTGCATCATTCGACCATTTGCATTTGATACGGCATTTCCGTTTCCAACGTTAGCGCCGACGTCGGCGTAACCGTACGCTCTTGCTAATGGATTCACCGGTTGCTGAACAGATTCCATTGGCGCTGCATAATACGGCGCAGACGGATTGCGATTCGGATAATTTTGAATCGGCGGACGATCGTAATGCGGACGCTGCGCGATTTCTTGCGGCACGTAATACTGCGGTAGATTTGCGTTTTGATCCGGCGCCGGCGGCGGCAGATTGACGTTCGGCTGCGACGCCGCAAAACCATAAGGCATTCCTGTCGGTTGAACTCCCGGCGACGGTTCGGTCGGCGGCATTTCTGTTTGACGGTTCGGAAGCGGTTGTTGTTGCGGCGCGACATTGGACGTCGGCGGCACGTCGTAATTTCCGTAATTCGACGGCTGCGAATAAGTGTAATATCCGTTTTGCGTTATTGATTGCGGAGCGATTTGCTGCGGCTGCGCCGTTAGGGCTTGCGGCGCGTAAGATTGTATTAGCGGTCTTTCTCTATTCTGTTGAGCTGCGTAAATCGGCGGATTGTTATGAGAATTATAATAAGGCGGCTGCGAAATTTCCCGAACATTAACTCCGTGGTTAAAAGGAAGATTGTTTACATTATTGAAAACGGCGGCGTTTGCCGTCGTATATTCTTTCGCGTTCTGGTATCTGTTGACGGGTTGATTGGCGACATAGCTCGCCTGTTGTTCCATCTGCCGTTCTTTGGAACGGCTCTGTTGCGATTTATTCAATGCGATAATTGCCCGATCATATTCTTCATGCGACCGATAAATCGCCGCCATTTCTTCATACGCCTTTTGTTCGCCAACAGCGCGTTTCAAATAACTGATTCCGGCTTGATATTTTTTCTCTTGAGCAAGCGTATAACCGAGCATCATTTGAAACCGCTTATCGTTCGGCGAAATTTGTAAACCTTGACGCCAAAGCGATTCCGCACTCCTATAATCTTCTTGCTCAAAAAGCGAATTGGCGTAAGCCCCGCAAATTTCAAGATCGCCGGGCTTATAATTCATCGCTTTTTCAAAACAATCCCGACTTTCCTGATATTCTTTTTGTTCGGAAAGCAACATTCCCAATCGCGCATGAGCAACGCCCAATGCGTTTGCGTTTCCCTTCGGATGTTTTTTGATATATTCTCTGTAAATTTCTATTGCATGAGATTTGTCGCCGTTATCGGAATCGCGTTTGGCTTCTTCAAATAAAGACTCGTCCGCTTGCGAAACCGAATTTTTTACCGACGTTTCTTTCAACTGAAAAACGGTTTGGATTTGCGAACATCCTTGCAATAAAACAATCGCTAAAATCCATCCGATAATGAATATTTTTCCGTAGTATCTCATGATTTTTACCTGCAAACCTTGCGAATGTTGAACGTCATTTTTTCTTGCTTGATAACAACAGATAGAAGTTACAAAGTTAGATTCTTCCGTTCCTATCGGAGAAAAGAGTAGTAACGGTCAATACAAAATGACGCTCAAATATCATTTGACGAAAAATACCGGATATTCAAAAAGGACCGTTAATTCCAATTATAATGAATGCAAAAAAACGCCGCTTGTCTTAACGGCGGAATGTATGGAATGTAATAATTATAGCGGATTCGCGACTTTTCTACAGAGAACTTCGGCTTTTATGTAGGGCAGAATATCGTCAACTGTTCCGATGCAAAAGAGATTTTGAGAGATTCTCATAAGTTTTGAAATTTCAAAATCTTATGAATCGGCGAAAGAAATTTCATTCTTGAAACGATTGAGAAAAATCAAACGCAAAACAACGTTTTTTACGAATATTGGAAAATAGAAATTTTTAAGAACTTTGAAGAAAAATTACAAAATCCATTTTTTATAGATTGTACTGTCAAAAATGTTTTGTAATATATAAGAGAATATAACTTGACGTTTCTTTTTTGAAAAATTTTTTATCGGAGCAAAATTTATTATCTCTTGCGTACAAATAACGGCGAAAAAATACAAACGCAAAAAGAGAAACAATGACGAATTTTCCGCGATTGTTTTTATTATCAGTAACGCGATTATTTTGTAATAATTAAGGAGAGCAACATGAACAAAGATTACAGGAACGTAATTTTGCAAAAATTGCGGGACCAACTGGTTCGATATGTTCCCAAAGATAAAAAATTGGAACAAATCAATCGGGCGGAGGAATTGTTGCATGAAATTAACGATCGCAAAATTTATTCCTATAAATACTTGAGTCTTCGTATTACCGAATTTGGAACTGAAATCTATGAAGACGTGTTGATGAACGGCGACGACGTTCGCCATGATTTGTTGGCGCTCATCGAAGACCTTTCCGATTCGGCGGAAATGAACAGCCGTTCTGCGCAAGAAAAAATCTGGACAATTGACGAACTTTGCAAACGTTTCAATGTCGCGTCGAAAACGATTTCCCGATGGCGGA
Organism: Planctomycetaceae bacterium; assembly: GCA_031269105.1. Taxonomy (GTDB): domain Bacteria; phylum Planctomycetota; class Planctomycetia; order Pirellulales; family Thermoguttaceae; genus WRMR01. The sequence continues at coordinate 3,295 of JAISZO010000103.1, forward strand.
GAGAACAACTTTCGGGACGCAAATTTTTATTCGGCAAAAAAAAGCGAATCGGATTTCTCGACAGTTCGGTCAATTGGTTTGTCGAGCATAACTCGAAACGTATTCAACGCGGAAGCCGTTATCATCATTTGAGCGAAACGGAAAAATTTGATTTTATACAAAAGAGCCGCGAATTTGCCGCTCAAGAAATTTCGTTGACCGAAACGGCGCGCCGACTCGCCGAAAATAGCGGTAGGAGCGTCGAAGCGATCCGTTACTCGCTGAAAGCGTTTGACGCGGATCATGCCGATATTTCAATTTTTCCGGCGCAAAATGAACCGCTTTACGACAAAATCAAAGAGCAAATTTTTCAGGAATACAATAACGGCGAAAGCGTTTCGTCGCTGGCGTTTCATTATCATCGGACAGTAGGAAGCATTTATCGAATTGTCGGGCAAATGCGAGCGGAACGAATTATGAATTTGCCGATTCAATATATTGATAATCCTGAATTTATCATGATTCGCAATAGCGACAAAGAACAACAAATTTGCGGACCGACGCCGGAAGCGAACGACGATGAAAAACCGCTTCAAAACAAACGAACCGATTCTGTTCCGCCGAAAGGATTACCGTCGTATCTGACCTTGTTGTATAAAATTCCGTTACTGACTCGCAATCAAGAACAACATTTGTTCCGAAAAATGAATTATTTGAAATACAAAGCGGCGGCGCTTCGCAAATCGCTTAATAAAGATCAGCCGAAAACGGAACTCATGCGGCGAATTGAGCGTTGTTATAACGAGTCGCTTGACGCGAAAAATGAAATTGTATCGGCAAATTTGCGGTTGGTGGTTTCTATCGCCAAACGGCACGTTAATAAAATGAGACCGTTGTTTGATTTGATCAGCGACGGTAATATTTCTTTGATGCGGGCGGCGGATAAATTTGATTATATGCGCGGCAATCGATTTAGCACGTATGCGAGTTGGGCGATTATACGGAATTTTGCGAGAACAATTCCCGACGAACAACGTTATCGGGAACGATTTACTCCCACCGACGCCGAAAAATTTGATTTAACCATCGACTTTCATAATGATTCGTTTATTTCGGAAAAAACGCAATTGGAACGAGAAACGCAAGTGGATCGTTTTTTACAAGAATTAGACGCCCGCGAACAACGCATTATTACCCGACGGTTTGGTCTTGGATTTCCGGTTTTGGAGCCGTTTACATTACGGCAAATCGGCGAGGAAATCGGCGTAACGAAAGAGCGCGTCCGTCAAATTGAAAATCGGGCGTTAGCAAAACTTCGCAAAGCCGCCCAAGATGAATTACTTGAAATTCCCGGATTGCAATGATAAAGCGATACCCGCGCAAAATTCCCCTCGTTGGAGAGACGCCGGTTGGCGGCGTTCTATGCAAACGCTATTTTCTTCCCGATGTTTAAAATCTTACAATTGTAAAATTTTGAACATCTTTGCGATTGTGTTTTTGAATAATTTTCTTTATAATAGTTTTCATGTGCGGTGAAAAGTTTTTTGCCGCGATTTTTCGGATGGGATTTCAATCCGGTCCGACCCTACCTTTCACTTTTTCAGGAGAATATTCTATGAAAAAACAAACCGATTGTCTCAAAACGTCGCGTCGTCATTTTTTGAAAGCCGCCGGACTTGCGGCGGCTGCGCCGATGGTTGTTCCCTCGTCCGTGTTTGGCGACGAGGAAAAAGCGGCTCCCAGCGAGCGAGTCACTGTCGGACACATTGGAACCGGCAATCAGGGCGGACATCTTTTCCGCTCCATTCAGGGCGTGAAAGAAGCCCAAAGCGTCGCGGTTGCCGATTGTTTTAAGAGCCGCCGCGACGGTTATTCCGCCGCATGCAAAGGAAAATCTTACGCCGATTTTCGCGACCTCCTTGCGCGGGAAGATATTGATTGCGTCGTTGTCGCAACGCCTGATCATTGGCATCTTCCCGTTGCGATTATGGCGGCGCGTGCGAAAAAGAGCGCGTATGTCGAAAAACCGCTTGGCTTGACGATTGAATTGGATTTGCTCGCTCAAAAAGCGTTTGCGGAAAACGGCGTTCAATTTCAATACGGGACGCAGCAGCGAAGTCAGCAAAATTGTTGGCTTGGATGTCAATTAGTTCGTCAGGGAGCAATCGGCAAAGTGGTCAAAATCGAAGTGGACGCGCCGAACGGACACGGCGGCGGTTCAAAGACGGAAGCCGCGATTCCGCCCGATCTCGGCGAAGACGGTTTTGAAATGTGGACGGGTCCCGCGCCGAAACGTCCTTACACGGTTGACCGATGCAAACCGGACGGAACGTATATGATTTACGATTATTCTATCGGTTATCTCGGCGGTTGGGGCGCGCATCCGCTTGATATTATGGTTTGGGGAAGCGACGCGGATATTTCCGGCGTTGTTACCGTTGAAGGAACGGGACAAATTAACGAAAACGATTTGCTCGACGCCGTTTTCAATTGGAACATGAGTATCAAACTCGGCGAAGTTGATCTTGTTTTCAAACCCGGCGGAGATCGGACGCGGTTTATCGGAGAAAACGGCGATTGGATTGAAGTAAGACGCGGCGGAACGTCGGCAAGCAAACCGGAACTTCTGAAAATTCCGGTGAAAGAAGATCAACCGACGTTGCAGGTCAGCCGCAATCATTACCGCGATTTTATTCTCGGCGTGAAAAACAAGACGGCTCCGGTTTCGAACTTGAAAGACGCGGTTCGCAGCGACGTTATCAGTCACTTGTGCGATATTGCCGTCCGCACAAAATCGGTTGTCAAATGGGATTCCGCCAAACAACAGTTGATTGCTCCGACGCCGGAACAATCAAAAATTCTTTCCCGCGACATGCGAGCGCCGTGGAAAATAGAATAAATGAAGAATGTAAAGGGCGTTGCGCGCAGCGCCCTGTTTCAATTTTCAACCTTTTAATTATAGGAGTAAATATTTATGACTTACCGGTTTTTTGCAACGTTGATTTTATTGAGCGTTTGCGGCGTCTCTGTTTTCGGCGAGGAACAAAAACTTCGCGCCGCGATTATTGACGGTCAAAACAACCATGACTGGAAAGGAACGACGCCGATTTTGAAAGCCGCGTTGGAACGGTCGGAACGCTTTAACGTGGACGTAATTACGTCGCCGCCGCGAGGCGGAAATATGCAAGAGTTTCGTCCCGACTTCGGAAAGTACGACGTTGTCGTGTTGAATTACACCGATTTCGGCGGCGGTAGCGAATGGTCGGAAACCGTGCGTCGCGATTTTGAAGAATACGTTGCCGACGGCGGCGGCGTTGTCGCGTATCACGCGGCGATTAGCGCGTTTCCGAAATGGACGAAATTTAATAAGATGATTGGAATCGGCGGCTGGTGCGGGCGCGATGAAAAGTCGGGACCTTGGTTGTATGTTAAAGACGGTCGGGTGATTCGCGACGAGTCGCCCGGCGCGGCGGGGTATCATGGTCCGCAGGTAGAATTTCAGGTCAAAACGTTTGACGCGGAACATCCGGTGATGAAAGATTTGCCGCCCGCGTTTTTACATGTGAAAGACGAATTGTACGGCAAAATGCGGGGTCCGGCAGAACATGTTACGATTCTTGCGACTTCCGATTCCAAACTTTCGGAAGGCGGTTCGGGACGCGAAGAGCCGATATTGCTTGCGGTCGAATACGGCAAAGGTCGCGTGTTCGTAACGATGTTAGGACACGATCCTCGTTCTAGCCGATGCGTTGGATTTTTAACGACGCTCTCCCGCGGCGCTGAATGGGCGGCGACCGGAAAAGTAACGATTCCCGCCCCGAACAATTATCCGACAGGCGATAAAACAAGTTCGGAATGAGCGGATTGCCGTTTTCGCCATTCCGGTTTATAATGCAGACGATTGTCTGTTTGGGAAAAATTCTATTTACAGCGGCGAGCCAGCGTTATGGTCAACACAACGGAACATTGGGGCGAAGTTCCGGCGGCGTGGAACCGTCGGCATTTACTCGGACTCGAAGAATTGTCGGCGGAAGAAATTCTCTTGATTCTTGATCAGGCGGAGCGTTTTCGCAACGTCTTGAAACGCGGCGACCGGAAAATCCCGCTTTTAAACGACAAAACGTGCGTCAATCTGTTTTTTGAAAATTCGACGCGAACCCGCGTCAGTTTCGGACTTGCGGCGAGGCGAATCGGAGCGGACGTCATTGAGTTTGCCGCTTCGACCAGCAGCATCGCAAAAGGGGAGTCCATTATCGACACGGCAAAAAACATCGAAGCGATGCAGATTGATTGCGTGATTGTTCGTCATAGTTGTCCCGGAACTCCGAAATTTCTCGCGGAAAACCTCCGTTGTTCCGTTTTGAACGCCGGCGACGGTCCGCATGAACATCCGACGCAAGGGCTGCTTGACATTCTGACGATTCGTCAACGCTTTGGAACGCTCAAAGGTCTCACCGTTGCGTTGATCGGCGACATTGCTCATAGCCGGACCGCCCGATCCAACATCTGGGGACTCAAAAAATTAGGAGCAAACGTTATTGTCTGCGGACCTTCGACGCTTGTTTCAACGCACTGGAAAGACGTCGGCGTGGAGTATTGCTACAATCTCGACGAGATTCTTGACCGCGCGGACGTCTTGAATCTTCTCCGTATTCAATTTGAGCGTCAGGTTATGCGACCGTTTCCGTCGATTGCGGAATACTCGCATTTGTACGGAATGAACGGCGCTCGAATGCGTCGGACAAAAGAGAATGTATTGATTATCGCGCCGGGACCGATCAATCGCGGCGTAGAAGTCACGCCGGAGGTCGCCGACGGCTCGCATTCGGCAATTCTCGAACAAGTCACAAACGGCGTTGCCGTTCGTATGGCGGCGCTCTGGTTGACGCTTGGACAAAAATAACATGAGCGTTCCGCTTTGAAGAAAGACGCAACGATTCCGATAAATTTGTATTTGCCCGATAAAAATCAAGGAGAGTTTTCTGTTTATGAACCATTCCATTTTACCAAAATACGTCGGCGAACAAACAAAAGCCGTTCATGCGGGCGAGCGTCCCGATCCGGAGACTTGCGCTTCGTCTCCCAATATTGTTATGTCAACAACTTACACGGTGACTGCGGATACCGCTTTTTCGGTCGAAGAGATGAACGAAAACGATACTTGGGTTTATACCCGTTGGGGCAACCCGACAATCCGCCAGTTGGAAGACAAACTGGCGGCGTTGGAAGACGCGGAAGTTGCCGTAGCTTGTGCCAGCGGCATGAGCGCAATTTCGACTCTTCTGCTTCACTTGCTCAAGGCGGGAGATCACGCGATCGTGAGCGACGTGGCTTACGCGGCGACGTCGGAAATGACCAACGAACTCATTCCCAACTTGAATATCGGGATCACGAAAGTTAATACGTCGGATTTAGCGTCGTTGGAAGCGGCTTTGCGTCCAAATACGCGGTTAATTTATATTGAAACGCCTTGTAATCCGCTGCTCCGATTGACCGACGTCAAAGCTGTTGCGGAATTGGCGAGTCGGCGTCATGCAAAACTCGCGGTTGACTCGACATTCGCAACTCCGCTCGCAACAAAACCGCTCGAACTTGGCGCCGACTTTGTAATTCATTCGTTGACCAAATATCTTGGCGGACACGGCGATGCGCTCGGCGGCGTAATACTTGGCGGCAAGACGGATCTTTTACCTTTGCGCAAGAAAACGGCAATACGTTTAGGCGGAACTATCAGCCCTTTCAACGCATGGCTTATCATGCGGGGAATTGCCACATTTCCGATTCGGATGCGGGCACACGAAGAAAACGCTCTGAAAATAGCCGCATGGCTGGAACAACATCCGAAAGTACGGCGCGTCATTTACCCCGGACTTCCATCGCATCCGCAATGGGAATTGGCAAAACGGCAGATGAAGAATTTTTCAGGCATGTTGACCTTTCAAACCGACAACGGCAAGACGGCAGCTCGCGTGCTGGCGGAACGTCTGAAAATTATTCATTACGCCGTATCGCTCGGACATCACCGTTCGCTCATTTTTTATCTTAACACTGCCGACTTGTTGCAAACGACTTTCAAATTCGCCACGCCTTCGCAATTGGAATCGTGGCGGCAATTCGCGGGCGACGGAATTTTCCGGCTTTCTGTTGGTCTGGAAAATGCGGAAGATATTATTGCGGATTTGGAACAGGCATTAGAAGGCGTATAATATTCCTTTTTCTCTGCCATTTTGACAGGTTTTGGGAAGCGTCTCACACCTGCCCGTGTGTGTATCTCACACCCACCCGTGTGCCAAGTTCTGCAACCACCCCGTCGGTCGGCTGCGCCGCCCGCCACCCCTCCACCGGCAAAAGTATCTCCCCATCTTTTTTTCCAATTGCGGAAATTCCCAAACCGCTCTTTTCTGGCGGGGGAAAATTTGTTAAGATTCCCCGCCTGTCATTCCCGCAAACCTAACCTGCCATTCCTATAAACTCGTAGTCCATTCCCACAAACATTTCGGACAA
>JAISZO010000406.1 GCA_031269105.1 Planctomycetaceae bacterium
CATCGCAAGGATTAAACAACCCGGCAAATGCCGGAGCAGGCAATATCAACGCCGCCAATGCCGCGAGAGCATTTTTCCAAAATGTTTTTTTCATGTTCTTCTTCCTTAACTAAACATGAGGGGCTAAAATAATTTGCCGACGACTTTTTGCCGACAAGTTGACAAAAGGGAAATCCGACGTCAACCGACGGATTCTACCTTGAAGTAATATCACCGATATTCCAATCGGAACAAATCTGGAAAAAAACCAGATTTTTCAAGACATTTTTCAATGCAACGCATTTCTCGATTGTATGAATTACATGAAAACGTTCTCTTCGTGGTATCATCGAACAAGTTTCCGTAAAAAGTGCATTGATTTTTTCCCGACGTCACAACAGATTTAACTACAACATTCAAACGAATCGCTAGAACTTATCAAAAATCATGCAAAAAGACGTATTTTATCAATGCGGAATTACAGGTATATTCTCTCTTCTTGTTATCATTGTTAAAATCAATACAATAACAGACTGAAAGTTTTATAAAAAATGGTTATTTCAGAAAAAATTCATATTGCTCTTTGTATTACTGAACTTCAAGTCGGCGGCGCGGAGCGTATGCTTGCGGAACTTGCGATTCGGCTTGATCGATCGCGTTTTGTCCCCTTTGTTTGCAGTATGAAACCGCGACCGTCGGAAGAAACGCCGAATCTTTTACGGCAACTTGAAAACGCAGAAATTCCTGTGGAATTTCTCAACATCACTTCGCCGTTTTCATTATTTTGCGGATTAAGACGATTGAGGGGAATTTTTCGGGAACGTAAACCGCATATTTGTCAATCGTTTCTTTTTCACGCCAATTTGTTGACGCGATTTGCCGCGTGGAATCCGTTAAAATCTTTCGCAAAATTGCAAAAAGAACAAACGACGACGCATATTTTGTCCGGGATTCGCGTTGCCGAAAAAGAAAAAACGTGGCGTCTGCGGCTGGATCGATGGACGCGGCAACTTGTCGAAAAATACGTTTGCGTTAGTTCCGACGTTGCCGGTTTTACGGAAAGAAACGTCGGAATTTCTCCTGAAAAAATTGTCGTTATTCCCAACGGCGTTGACGTTGAAACGTATCAAACGCAAAAGAAAGCGGATTTGACGGCTTGCGGTTGTTTGGATCAAACCAAAAAAATTATTGTTATCGGACGGTTGCATCCGCAAAAAGGAATCGATTGGCTGCTGCAAACAACCGACGTTTGGTTGTCGGCAAGAAACGATTGCGAACTTTTATTGGTCGGCGACGGACCGAAACGCGCGGCGTTAGAACGTATCGCGAGCGAAAAAACATATCGTCGCCGCATTCATTTTTTAGGTTATCGACAAGATATTCCTCAACTTCTTGCCGCGTCCGATTTGCTTCTTTTGCCGTCGCGTTGGGAGGGAATGCCGAATGTTGTTCTACAAGCGATGGCGTCCGGTTTACCGGTTGTTGCGACGGAAGTTGAGGGAATTGACGAATTGATTCCGCAAAAATCGCCGCAAACTTGTCCGTTTGGAAATACCGCTTTGTTTGCCGAAAGAATCCTGCAAATTCTTGATAACCCGGAACTTGGCGCAAAACTCGGCGCTCAAAACCAAGAGCGTATTCGCCGCCATTTCGACGTCCAAAAAATGGTTACCGCGTATGAAACGCTTTGGGAACAAATGAGCAAATGACCGAAAAAACGCCGGTAGAAAATTATTTGAAAAAATTTTTCAAATTGCTCTTTTTTCGCATTGTTTTTTTTCTTACGATACGCGATACGACGTCCGGCGAAATCGCAGGAAAAAATGTTTAACTCAAAAAATGAAGGAGATCGACAGATGATACGTCCGACGATGCAATTTCACGCGATTTTCGGCGGAACAACGATTTCGGCGCTCGAACAAGTGGCGGTGTTCAACGAAGCGCGGCAGAATTTGCTTGCCGGAAACATTGCGAACTTTGACACGCCCGGCTCGAAAATGCGCGATATGGACGTCGGCAAATTCAAAAACGATCTTGCCGACGCGATCAAGCAAAAACACGAACCGGGAAATCCGGCGGAGGTGCGTTATCCGTTAAAAAATTCGAGTATGACCGGCGGCGGAACATGGCCGCAGGACATTCCGATTTTGCAGCATGACCATAACAATATCGGCATGGAATATCAGGTCACGGAAATGGCGAAAAACAATATGGAATTTAACTCCGCAATCAGTATTATGAAACATCAGATGAACCTATTGCAAACTTCTATCAGCGAAAGAGTGTGACGATAATGCGAGTGAAAAGCGAGATTTCTTCGGAGTTATTCCATCAATTCCGACACGATTCTTTCCAACCGCGATTCAACTCGCTGGTCAATGATTCCCTGCGACGTTTCGAGATAACATCCGCCGGGAGTCACGCGGACGTCGGGGATAATTTCCGTTTCGGCAATCGGAAGAATTTTTTGAATCAGCGTGTGAATTTCTTGATTTAACGCTTCCGCGTCTTGCGGATTCATGCGGATTTTCAGCCGCGTGCAGCCGACCGCAAGTTCCAACGCCTCGCGCAATAATTTAAGCGGCACGTCCGCCATATTCGGCAATTCGCGGCGGATCGCTTGACTCGCTATGGCGGCGGTCACATGCAGCGCCCCTTCCTCCCACCGCGAGACAAACGCATTTTCCGCCTGGCGGAGATTCTCAATCGCCGTTTCCAACGCGGGTTTCAACGTCTTCAACGACTCTTGGGTGATTTTTTCCGCTTCTTGTTTCAGCCGCGCGTCGTAATCTGCAAGCGCTTTTTCCTCGCCGGTTTTGTAACCGTCTTGATTTCCCTTCTCGTAACCGGCTTTGTAACCGCGTTCTTCGTGTTCGTTGTATTTCGCGGATTCAATTTCCTGACGCAGCGTTTTTAAATGATTGGACTCTTCCGATAATTTTTTCTCGCGCTCGTCAAGCCGACGTTTTTCGTCGGCGAGTTCCTGTTTTTTCTGATCGAGTTCTTCATTGACCGCATTCCGTAGCCGCGCGATTTCACTTTTCGCCGACTCTGCAATGCGCGCAGCTTCGGCGCGGACGGAATCAAGATATTCGTCCGCCTTTTTCTGCATATCGACAAAGTTAAACGGTTGAGGACGATAAACGACTTGACGAGGTTCAACAGACATGGGAAAGGTAAAAGGTAAAAGGTAAAAGGTAAAAGGTAAAAGGTAAAAGGTAAAAGGTAAAAGGTAAAAGGTACGCAAGCGGAATTTTTTGTTCTATGATTGCAACAACCATTTGTCTCACTTTAAAAATTCTTCGTGAAATCTTCGCGACTTCGTGGTGAAAACAGAACTGTAAATTCCGCTTGCATAACTTTTAACTCTTATCTTTTAAATTTCCCCAATCTTATTTTTACCTTATTTCTCAAAAAAACAACATCCGTAGCGCCCGCTGTAAGAATTTATGCCGTCGCAATACCGTTTGCGCCGTAATAAACGACGTCACGACAATGCTCAATAAAACGGTTAAAATAGTTTACGGTGATTTTTTCATTGAAAAATATTCTTTTGGTTAAGGTGATTGTTGTTTCATGCAATTTGAAACATTCATTGCAAATGACGTGAAATAGTTACGCCAAACCAAGGTAGAGACGCAATGCATTGCGTCTCTACTTGTTGTTATGTTGTTTATTGACCGTAGGCTAAAGCCGGCGTTTAAAACCTCCACACTTGTGTTGTAACGGAAAATAGTGTTCCATTCTGTACGGATTCCAGTTCGACAAAAAACGCGATATGTCCTGTTTTCGGTTTTTTCACGGTAATCACTTCATTTTGTATCGGAGTTGAT
>JAISZO010000411.1 GCA_031269105.1 Planctomycetaceae bacterium
TAAAAATAAAAAGAAGGAAAGGAAAGGGGAAACGCTTTGCAAAGAATAACAATAAAACGAAAAGGAGGCAAGAGCAATTGGCAAAAAAAACAAAATAAGGTTAAAGAAAAGGTCTAATAAAAACAGTTAAATATTCGTTACAATAAATAAAAATTTAAACACACAAAATTTTTTGTAAAAAAAATCATATTTATTGTAACAATATATGCAAGCCAAATTGGCGCGCACAAATACAATTTCATCGCACTCCAGCGCGCTAATTTCGCCTGCACTTGACCCTTTAATAGTCATTTCAGGACTGCCAGGTCCTTGACGTTCCAACCTTGAAAAATATTCACAAATTAAATTCAGGTCAAATTCATGAATTGATTGATTTTCGTCATCCATAATTATTTTTGGTTTGACTTTATTAAATTCACAAATTTGTGAAATTATTTTTTATGTGCTGTAATTATTGTGTAGTTCGTGTAAAAAGGAGTCGAATTCGACTCCTTTAAATGCCGAATTGTGCAACATCTCTCAAATACCAAGAAATTCAATCGTATTACGATTACGCATCTAGTTTCGGATATGGTCTTCACCTTCCCGACTTTTAACCATATCGGTCAGGCAAATGTAATCGTCATTGTTTTCCGTTGCAATCGAAATCTGCACATTTTGAACTGTTATAATGCTGAATTTTTTCATTTCCAACATGTTATGGTTGATGTCTTTGTAATACAATCACAACGTTAAAATAAAAAATTTTCGCCTGTTCCGTTATTCCGTTTGTTCCGTATTTAAAAATGCAAAATGTTTTTCTTTACCCTAGACTTTCGATTTGAGCGTAGATTTGTTGTTCGGTGAAACCTTCGAGGTCAACGCTTTTTGACGGGCAGACGGCGACGCAGGTTCCGCAACCCATGCACAAACCCGGATTCACACGGGCTGTCCATTTGACAAGATTTCCGTTACGGTCTTTGATTTCGGCGCGTTCAATTGCGCTGTACGGACATGTCGCAACGCACGCATAACACGCGGCGCAATTCTGCTCGTTCACTTTGGCGATTTCCGGCTCGCGCGTCAATTTCGGCTGGCTGAGCATAATCATCACTTTGCCCGCCGCCGCCGACGCTTGCGCCACCGCTTCGGGAATGTCTTTCGGTCCCTGACACGCGCCGCAAACAAAGACGCCCGCCGAGTTCGTTTCCACCGGACGAAGTTTCGGATGCGACTCGCTCATAAAACCGTATTCGTCGTAACCAACGCCAAGTTTTTGAGCCAGCGGTTCCGCGCCGCGCGAAGGCATCATCGCCGAAGCCAGCACGACCAGATCCGCTTCAATCGACACGACTTTTCCGGCTAACGTGTCCACGCCGCGCACAATCAGCTTGCCGTTTTCCTCCGTAATTTTCGAGACGCGACCGCGATAATACTCCGCGCCGTCCTGTTCAATCGCGCGGCGGACAAACTCGTCGTACTTTTTGCCGCCGCTTCGTATGTCCATATAAAAGACATGCGCCGTACCGTCATGCACTTTATGTTTGTAAAGCATCGTGTGTTTCGCGGTGTACATGCAGCAGATTTTCGAGCAGAACGAAACGCCTTTCGCGTTGTCGCGCGAACCGACGCATTGAATAAAGACGACCGATTGCGGAATCTTGCCGTCCGACGGACGCTGCGGCGCTCCGTTGGTTGGTCCCGACGCGGAAACTAAACGCTCAAACTGCAAGGAATCAATAACGTCCTTGTATTTTCCGTAACCATACTCGCCGTAACCGGAAAGGTCGGGATTCGATTGCTCTTTGTCGATCTTGTAAAGTTCGTAACCGGTCGCGGCAATGATTGCTCCGACTTCTTCCACAACGATTTCGTCTTTATCGTCGTATTTGACCGCTCCGGCGGCGCATTTCTTTTCGCAAATTCCGCATTTGCCTATCGTCAATTTCGTGCAATTTGCCGCGTCGATCACCGGTTTTGCCGGAACCGCTTGCGGAAATGGCACGTAAATTGCCGTGCGGGCGCCAAGATTGAAATCAAAGATATTCGGAATTTTCTTTTTCGGACACGCATTCCAGCACGCGCCGCAACCGGTGCATTTCTTGGTATCGACATAGCGGGCTTTTTTGCGGATCGAGACTTTGAAATTGCCGACGTATCCATCCACCGATTCCACCTCGCTGTAAGAATACAATTTGATGTTCGGATGCTGTCCGACTTCGACCATGCGCGGCGTCAGAATACACTGCGAACAATCAAGCGTCGGAAACGTTTCGGACAATCCCGCCATACGTCCGCCGACCGACGGTTCGCGTTCCACGAGAATCACTTCGTGTCCGGCGTTGGCGATATCGAGCGCCGCCTGAATTCCGGCAACGCCGCCGCCGATTACCATCGCGCGTTTGGTCACCGGCACTTCAATCGGCGAGAGCGGACGGTTTTGTTTCACTTTCTCGACCGCCATACGAATCAGTTCGACCGCTTTTTGCGTCGCGATTCTTTTGTCGGAATGCACCCAAGAACAATGTTCGCGGATATTCGCCATCTCGACAAAATACGGATTGACCCCGGCAAGCTCGGCGGCTTTGCGAAACGTTTTGAGGTGCATGTGCGGCGAACACGACGCAACCACCACCGCGTCAAGAGCAAGTCCCTTGATCTTTTCGGCAATGAGCGTCTGTCCCGGCTCGCTGCACATGTACTTGTACGAGAGCGAACAGAACACGCCGGGCAGTTTCCCAATTTCCTCCGCCGCTTTTTCACAATCCACCGTCCGAGCGATATTCTCGCCGCACCAACACGTAAATACGCCAATTTTCATGATAATAAATTTAGGGTTAAAGGGTTTAATATTCTAAGGAACTTCTAAAAACTTATTTTTTGAAGTTGTCTTAATTCTAAAAAATTCGGGCATTCTATCAATCGTTCATTCTAACCGCATTTTTAGTATTGGGTAATTTTTTCCGTCGTTGTCTTTATTTGTTCTTTCATAAACAACAAATCCGTGTTTTTTGTAAAATTCCAGAGCGTTTTTATTTTGCTCATTGACATCAACTTTTTTGATCATCAACTCACCGACGGCATAATCGAGTAACAATTTTCCGATTCCTTTTCTCATTTCATTCGGATGAACAAACAACATCTCAACTTTGTCTTCCGAAGTTCCCATAAAACCCAGAATCTTATCAACATGATCTCTTACGGCAAATAATTGAACATGGTCAAGATACTTATTTTTCATCAT
>JAISZO010000198.1 GCA_031269105.1 Planctomycetaceae bacterium
CTTGCAAATTCTAACAAACAAAAAACGCTCGTCAAACCTATTTTTCAAGGGATATTCGCTTTTTCAGGGACGACGAATTATATTACGCCTTATCTATCGACGTCTTTCATTCCGGCGGAATCTCCAAAGGCGGAACGGCGGAAAAATTTCCGGACGGTTGAAAAGATTGCGAGGAAAATGATTCTTGCGGCGGCGTTTGGGAATAGGGATTCATCAGTTGGTCGGCGAGATGGGACGCGCCGCTCCTATCGGCAATGCTGCCGGATGCGCCGAGTGCGTCGGCTAATGTCGGCGCGGTTGGTTGGATAAGTTCGCCGTCGGTTCCGAAAGCGTTATTTTCCCGACGCGGAATATTGCCGAACAAAACGCGGTCGTGAAAACCGATTCCATACGAAGTCAAGTCGCGGCGTTCAACTTGACGCGGCGGATAAATCGTCGCGTCAATCGCTGTTTCCACCCGCGAAAACATTCCGGTATCTTCGTAAAAACTGACGATTTGAGCGTGGAAGACGTCGCCGCCGCAAGCGACGTCGCGCCAGATTTTCTTCAACGTTTCAAGATCGACAATATCAAACGCGAGCAACCATGTCGGATGCCGGTACATGTCCCGCATTCCGTTTGCCGGTTGTTCGCGCCGGTCAACGATTTGACGCGCCGCGTTTTGCGGTAGATTGGGGATCGCCGCGATAACTTCATAGGGAGCTTCGTTGATGTTGATTCGCCCGACAATCGTTGTGTCGGAACTGGTCGAAACTTCGTCAAGATACGTCAACAACGTACTGTTTAGCGACGACGCATTGACAATCAACGGACTTTCAATCGCTTGATTTGTCGGAATTTCGGCGTTTGTCGGCGTTGTTGTTTCGGAATTTGCCGACGCCGACGTTATTGTTGATGTTGTTGAATTGATTGACGCGGCGGGAATTGACACGGAGACGTTGACAATATCGAGCGGCGTTTCAAGCCGGAATCTTGCCGGAATTTGAAAATCCGGTTTGGGTTGCGCTGCGGAGTTTCGCATTCTGTTTGTTCGCGCCGCCGCTTGCGAATTTGTCCGCGCAGAGCGGGAACGTCTTATCCGCGACGTCGCGCCGATTGTTGATGTCGTCGTATCGTCTTGCGCCGTCGTTGCGCCGTATTGACGATACCAAACGACGAAATCGGCGATTTCCGCATTGACCCGCGATTTCAACTGCGTATGAAGAAACTCAAGATTGGATTCGTTTAAGTCGATGCGGACGCGTCCTTCGGGATTGGCGTCGCGTTCCGCGCCAATGACCGTGAGAAGATACGACCAAGCGACCGCCGGAGTTTCGCCGGAGTGTTGCGGCGTTGACGGTTTTTCGTAAAAATCGTTGACGAAATTAAAATTTTCATCGTTGCCGAACATCAAGCGCCGCGTGACGCCGCGAACAAGAAGAAACTCCTCAAGCGTCGCGGGAACGGCGTTTCGCGGACGGTACGGCAAACGCCGCCGCGTATAATACGCCGCTTCAGCGCCGCTTGTTCGCTGCCGGTTGTCCGCGTCAATCCAATCGAGAATCGCTTCGGCGGTTTGCACGGTCATGCCGGGCAAATGCTGCAACGCTTTCACGCCGTCGCCGGAATTCGCGGTTTCCCATTCAAGAATTTTCGCAAGATGCAGCTTTGCCGACTCGTTGACCAAACCGTAACGGATTCCGGCAAATTGTCCGTTTTTAATTCGCGGCGCAATAATTGTCAGATGCGGTTGCGATTGACTGTCGAGCGGGTTATCCGACGTTGATACGGCGCAAAACAGACGCGGATTGTCGTAAGTACCGCCGAGTTTTTGCCGTTCTAACTCGGATTGCATCGCGGTTGCCTCGACAAGCGAAACGCCGGATTGCACCGCATATTGAATTTGAATATCGCGTCCGCGCTGCCGCGCTGCATTGAGTTCGGACGAAGTCAACGCAACAAACGCATACCCCGCCAGCGACAATAACGCGATAATGACAACAACCACAAGCAACGCAATTCCGCGACGATTCATATTTTTCTTTCATTGATTCTTTATATTGAACGCACTTTAAGTTTTCCGAAAGAAACTTGTTAAGCCCATGATTTTCAAGCTCTATTCGAGTTAGCGTCGGAAATTTTCCATCGAAAACCTTATTTTTACCTGATTTTCCGAACAAAACAACCTCCGTAGCAAATATCGCGCGGCGGCGCAATGGCAGACCGGAGCGTTAATGACGATTTATTTCACCACGAAGCCGCGAAGAACCGCGAAGATTGCACAAAGAATTTTTAAAGTTGGGCAAATGGTAGACCAGACGCTTCATAAAAATTAAAAGAAAGTTAGACAAGCCGGAGATTTCACTCGCAGTGTGTTACCGCGTTTGTTTTTTCCGTCAGAAGCGTCAATTTCTCAAACGCCGCACCGGAATCGATAGACTCCGCGGCAAGCCGGACTCCGTTTTCCATCGTTTTCGCTTTTTCCGCGCAAACCAAAGCCGCCGCCGTGTTGAGCAAAACAATGTTTCGTTTTCCGCCGCGAATTTTTCCGGTCAAAATTCCTTGTAAAATTTCGGCATTTTCCGCCGCGTCGCCGCCTTGTAACTCTTCGGGAGTCGCCAGTTCGCCGTCAAAATAGAGTTCCGGGAAAAAATCATACGTTTTCAAACGATTGTCAAAAAGTTCCGTGACGCGGCTTCGCGTTGTCAACGTCAGTTCGTCCATGCCGTCGTAACCATAAACCACCATCGCGCGCCGACAACCGAGTTCCTGCAAAACTCCGGCGAACATTTCGGTCAGTTTCGGAGTGTAAACTCCCAATACAGCGTAACTTGCGCCAGCGGGATTTGTCAACGGACCGAGCAGGTTAAATAAAGTTCTCATTCCTAATGATTTTCGTAACGGAGCAACTCGCCGCATTGCCGGATGAAATTGTTGAGCAAAAAGGAATCCGATTCCGATTTCCGCGATAATTTCCTCGACTCGTTCCGGTTCTAATTTCAAATTGACGCCGCATGTTTCGAGAACGTCCGCGCTTCCGCAACGGCTTGAGACGGCGCGATTTCCGTGTTTTGCGACAATCAACCCCGCTCCGGCGGCAACAAACGACGACGTTGTGGAAACGTTAATTGTATGGAGCGAATCGCCGCCCGTTCCGACAATATCCACCACCGGCGAACCGAGTACCTGAATCCGCCGCGCGTGACGCCGCATACTTCGCGCCGCGCCGACTAACTCCTGAACCGTTTCCCCCTTGACCGCCAACGCGATAAGAAACGCCGTCAATAACAGCGATTCTTCTTGACTTAATTCATTTGCCGTTCCGCCAAAAACCGCGTCGAAAAGCATTTCCACGTCGTCCGCCGAAAGATTTTCACGCCGAATCAACCGGTTAATCGTTTGCCGACAGATTGTAATAAAATTTGTGTTCATCGGGGATTGTTCTATACATAATCGCAATGAAATCTATTTTGAAAGACGCTTTATTATAAATAACGCAACGCCGTTTGAAAAGGGTTTCCGCAAGAGAAAATCCTGATTTCATCCTCTTCAGAGAGCTTCTCAAAACCTTCAATAAACAAATTTAGAACGTTTTTTGACAGAATAAACAAGGGAATTTTTCATTTTTCCTTTCTGTTCGCAGGAGATTTCGCGAGGCGAACCAAGCGATTGTCGTTTCTCGCCAAGACGCTCGAAAATCCGTTTTATCCATTCTTGATCGCTTCGCCTGAAACCGCTGATATTTGATATTTACGGATAAAGCGTTTTTCCGCCGGAAGTCGGCGGTTGATAAAGCGGCGAGTTTTCGTTTGGATTCGCGGGAACGCTCGGAACGTTTGCCGGTTGAGGATCGGGAGATTGTCTGTTGGGAATCGCGTTTCCCAAAACGTTGCGGACCGCGTTTTGGATTTCCGGCGTTGCGCGTTTGTTGATGAAATTCCGCGCTTTCGCGTCGAGTTCGTTTGTCAGGCGTCCGGCAAGCGGCGAATCAACGGTTTGATTCTGTTGCGCCGCATTTTGATTTTCCTGCGGCGTATTCTTATTTAACAACGACTGCGCAACCGGACTGTTCAGAATTTGCGTCCATCGCTTTCGGTCTTTCTCCGACATTTGCGGTAAACGCGATTGAATCAGTTGATTGACGTCGATTCCGCTTTGCTGAAACGCCGACGTTAGCGTTTGACGGTCGCCGTTGATTTCGTCGAACATCGGTTGAAAACCATTCGTAATTACCGCGTCAAGATTTCCTTCCGACGCTTTAATCTGATTGTCGAGAAGCGAAATTAACTTCTGATTAATCTGCGTCCATTCTTGCTGCAAAAGCGGTTCGACCCGCGCGGCAAGCTGATCGCCGACATTGGAATAAAACGAGTATTGCGGATTGGTTCGCGTTCCTGAAATACGAATCTCCGCCTGAATGACCGTCAGCGCGTCCGCCGCCGCCATAACGCTTCGTTCAATCGGCGTTCCCCGCATCGTTTTCGGCAGCGACGCTTTGATCGTTACCGGACTTTGCTGTAACGCGAATTTTCCCGAAATCGCGTCGCCGCGAATTTCCAATTCCGCGCGAAATTGCGAAACGCCCGGCGAAATCTGAAACGCCAATTGCCGCGGATTGCCGAGCGTCCGTTGCGGTAGCGCGTAATCGGGACACAAAATCAAAAAGCGGTCGTGCGGCGTTTCGCCGGTTCTGTCCAACGCCGCCGTCACGTAAAGCGTCGGCATATCCAGCACGAAATTTTGAGCGTCGTTTTCCGGCATTTTCGTTTCCGGCAAACGGAAAAAATCAACATTCGTTACGTTTTGTCTGCCGCCGTTCAACGCCCAATTCGTTTGCGGATCAAGCGGCGATTGCGCGAGCGGCGTTTGTCCGCCGGGCGAAATTTGATCAAATTTGAAAATATTCGCCGGTTCTAAATTAGCAAGCGATTTCAAATAATCGTCCGGCGTCGTTTCGGCAAGCGGCTCTTTGGAAACGCAAAACCGAAGGATAAGCGGCTTGGCGAGTTTGCGCGGCTGATTCGTAAAATCGCGGATTCCGCCCGCAAAATAAATCGGCTGTTCCCACGCCGACGTTTGACCGTCGATCCCGATTTCGCGAAAATGAACTTCGGCTTGCGACTCCATGCCGGGAAGCGTTACGGTTTTTCCCGCCGCGCGTTGCGACGAAAACAAACGCATTTGTTCAAACCACGCCGCGTCTTCCGACGGAATCTGCATTCGTCCCCAGTCCGTCCACGCAATCAAGCCGGTCAGCTTTTCCCGCATCTCTTTGCCAATCGCGTATTCCGAAAAATTCATCGGCGGCGTCTTCGGACCCGCAAGCGAATCCAACCGCTTTTGATCTCTTTGAACCGCTTCTTTCAGCGCTTGTTTGTCGTCGCGAATCATTTGCTCAATTCTCGACGCGACGTCGCGCAAACCGGCGATTTCTTTATCCAATTGTTCGATCTGCTGCAATACGGCAATCGCCAACGCGATTTTGTCCGGCGGATTCTGGTTTTCGCCGACTTGCTTTTTTATCGTTTCAATCCGGCGTTTGACGCCGTTTGCCTTCTCCCGAAAATCCGCGATTTCTTGATTCCAACGTCCGACAAGTTGATCGCCGAAACGATACGTTTCAAAATCGTTCGCCAGTTTTCTTGCAGCGTCGTCGAGATTGTTGGAGAAGAAATCGTCGAGCGGCAAATTCTGAATCTGATCGGCAAACTGCGCGAACTGCGATTGCGCGTTTTGCCAATACCGCGTCAAATCGAATCCGTTTTCGCCGAGTTCCAACGCTTTAAGTTGAACGTTATGCCATCGCGTACGACTTGCAATAAAACGCCGCCGCAATAATTCGTTTCGGTCAAATTGTATTTGTACTTTTTCGATAAGCGCTAATTTTGCGGCGGATTTGTTTCCATCCGGCGACGTCGTAATTTGCACATTCTCGAATAACGCTTGCGTCGGATTCAGCGACGTTTGCACTTTGCCGATTTCTATCTTTGTCGCCGTTTTATTATGCCAATACGAAACGAGCGTTCGCCGAATCGTCCTATTCAGCGAAAACCAACTCACAATCAAAATAACCGCAAGAATTAAAACGCGCGGAATAAAAAATTTAAGAAAAGCCATCTTTTGTGAATCCAATAAAAACTGCGAAAAAAGAAAAAACCAATGAATTTTACACAAATTCCTCGTTTGAGGTAAAGAGCAAAAACGCAAATTTTGCGGGATAGTTGCCGCAAATGAACGCGCAACCTCTTGAGCAGCAAGAAAATATTACGTCGGAAAATTTACGAAATTCTAATTTTGTCCCCCTGTTTCATTTGCAATATTAGCGTATGATATCATGCTTAAGTTTCTTTTAAGCAGAAAATAAATCGAATGAAGGAGTTTTAAGAATGGCTATTGCCGAAAAGTTAAGTTACAAAGTCGCGGATATGTCGCTTGCCGATTGGGGACGCAAAGAAATTCAACTCGCCGAACACGAAATGCCCGGTCTGATGACGCTTCGGAAAAAGTTCGGCTCTCAACAACCGCTCAAAGGAGCGCGAATCGCCGGTTGTTTGCACATGACGATTCAAACGGCGGTGTTGATTGAAACGTTGCAAGCGCTCGGCGCGGACGTTACGTGGAGCAGTTGTAATAAATTTTCGACGCAGGATCACGCTGCGTCGGCAATTGCGGCAACAGGCGTTCCGGTTTACGCATGGAAGGGAGAAACCGACGCGGACTACGATTGGTGTATCGAGCAGACGTTGATCTTTCCGAACGGTCAGCCGCTTAATATGATTGTCGATGACGGCGGCGACTTGACGTTAATGGTTCACAAGCCGGAATACGCTCATTTGATCGGCGGGATTCGCGGACTTTCCGAAGAAACGACGACAGGCGTGCATCGACTTTATCAAATGCACGAAAAAGGGACGTTGAAAATTCCCGCGATTAACGTCAACGATTCCGTAACGAAAAGCAAATTTGACAATTTGTACGGCTGCCGCGAATCGCTCGCCGACGGAATCAAACGCGCCACCGACGTGATGATTGCCGGGAAGGTTGTCGTTGTTGCAGGTTACGGCGACGTTGGAAAAGGTTGCGCTTGCTCGATGCGTTCTTACGGCGCGCGGGTTCTCGTTACGGAAATCGACCCGATTTGCGCGTTGCAAGCCGCAATGGAAGGTTTTGAAGTAACGACGATGGACGAAGCGTGCAAAGCCGGTAATATTTTTGTGACGACGACTGGTTGTTGCGATATTATTCATGTGAATCACATGGCGCAAATGCCGGAAGACGCGATTGTTTGCAACATCGGTCACTTTGATTGCGAAATCGACGTAACGGGACTTGAAACGTATCCGGGAATCCAAAAGGTTAATATCAAGCCGCTCGTGGATCGTTACACATTTCCGAAAGGAAATTCGATTTTACTTCTCGCCGAAGGTCGTTTGGTCAATCTCGGCTGCGCGACAGGGCATCCGTCGTTTGTGATGTCCAATTCATTCGCCAATCAGGTTTTAGCGCAGATTGCGCTTTGGACGGAACCGGAAAAATACCCGCTCGGCGTACATGTTTTGCCGAAAAAATTGGACGAAGAAGTCGCCCGATTGCATTTGGAACAAATCGGTGTGAAACTGACGCAACTGACTCCGAAACAAGCGGCGTATCTCGGCGTGTCGGTCGAAGGACCGTTCAAACCGGATTATTACCGATATTAAAAATTGCAAGTCGTTTGAAAAAATTGTAGAGACGCATGGTAATGCGTTTCTATTTTGTCTAAAAAATATTTCAATGCGATCTTATTAAGAAAACTCGCGGCAAAGAACGGTAACGTTGTTTTTTTCTGACAGAAATAGCGGTAATTTGGTAATTGATGAATGGTTATGAAATATGTAATATTCCTTTTGTTTTTATTTGCGGATAAAAAAATTAAAAAATATCTTCATTTTTCATAATTCCTCTTGACTTCT
>JAISZO010000238.1 GCA_031269105.1 Planctomycetaceae bacterium
CCATCGCGGAAGGCGTGGCGTCATTTGAGCTGTAACATGTTGTAATTCTGCCTGCGGCGATAATAATTGGCGGGAGCAAACAGAGGCGCTTACGCGAATTTCCATAATATCTTCCTTGATAAAGTTAATCTAATAAAAACTCCTAGTATTATAACAAAATTTTTGAGTTAAGGGAAACTTTTGGGGATTGCTCCCAATAGCTATCTATTCTTTTTGTTTTGTCCATTCTTCATGATTCATAAAAATTTTCAAGATATTTGTGATAGCTTTTCTGTGTGTATTGACCTTGTTATTTTTATTGATAAAAATACAGTGATTTTGTGAAAATCGTATTATTTGTGTTTATCAACAAAACGGCGGTTTGGTAATAAATGCTGTTGTTGGAAAAACAACAGAAATTAACGCCAAACGCCTGCGATGAATAACGCAAGTTCATGAAATCAATGATTGAATTGACAGATTGGTATTCCTTGTTACAATATTTTATTGACGGCGGGAAGATTATCGCAAAGAATTGATAGGTAGAAAAATGACTTGGTTTGGAATGATCGTTGGCGGAATTGCGTTGGCGGCTGTCGTTTTTTTTATGCGAAAAGAAGCAAAAAGCGGGAGTTGCGGTTCGTGCGGTTGTCGTTGCGGTTCGCACAACGATCATTCCTGTCATTCCCGCCCCGATTCTGCGGCGAATCCAGACGACGAGAGCGGAGAAAAATGAGAACTCCCGTTGAACTTCGACGTCGTTTGGATTAGAATGTCGTTTTTATAAAGCGTCGCTTTGCAAGCGATATTTCCTATTTCCAGATTTCTCTTTAACGCCGTAACATCATGCGTATTGCCCTTGCTCAGATTAATTCCGTCATCGGAGGATTCGATAATAATCGGAAGAAAATTTTGTCGTTCGTCCGTCGGGCGGCGGAGAAACAAGCGGACTTGGTTCTTTTTCCCGAACTAGCGGTTTGCGGATATCCTCCGATGGATTTGCTGGATCAGGATTGTTTCGTCGAAAGGAACGTCCGCGCCGTTCGTATTTTGCAGCGGGAACTTCCGCGAAATATCGCCGTCGGACTCGGTTTCGTCAACCGGAATCCGTATCCGCGCGGAAAAAGTCTTGTGAACGAATACGGAATTTTGCTTGACGGTCAGCTCGTCTTTGAACAATTCAAAACGCTGCTACCCACTTACGACGTGTTTGACGAAGCGCGAAATTTTGAACCGGCTCGCAAATGGGACGTTTTTGAGTGGAAAGGCGAACGGATTGGAATTGCCGTTTGCGAAGACGTTTGGCGGGAAACCGACACGCCCGGCACGTTGTATCTGCGCGATCCGGTGCGGAAGCTGCTGGATCGCGGAGCGACGCTTTTATGCGTGCCGTCTGCGTCGCCGTTTGTCGCGGGCAAATTGACAATCCGCAGAAATCTTGCGGAGCGTATCGCGTATCGCGGAAACGTGCCGATTATTTACGTCAACGCGGTCGGCGCGAACGATTCCATTATTTTCGACGGGCGTTCTTTTGTCGTTGCGCCGCAGAGCGAGGATTCGTCCTGCGACGGGCAATTGCGGGCGGTTTCGTTGCGGCGGCTCGCGAAACCGTTTGAAGAAGATTTAGCGGTTTGGGATTCGTCGGAACGTCGTTCTTCGCCGGACGTTTCTTTTCCGCCGGACGATGAACTCGACGTTGTGGAAAACGCGTTAGCGCTTGGGATTCGGGAATACATGAACAAATGCGGTTTCACGCGATGTCATTTGGGACTTTCGGGCGGAATTGATTCAGCGTTGGTTGCGTATCTCGGCGTGAAAGCGGTCGGCAAAGACAAGGTTGTTTGTTTCGGTATGCCGTCGCGTTTTTCGTCGCAAGGTTCGAGAGACGACGCGGCGGAACTGGCGGCGAATCTCGGATGCCGTTATGAAACGCTTCCGATTGAGCCGATTTACGCGAGTTTTCTTTCAACGCTTGCCGATGTTTTTGAAAACCGTCCGTTTGACGTTGCCGAAGAAAACCTACAGGCGCGGATTCGCGGAACATTGTTGATGGCGTATTCGAACAAATTCCGCTCGGCGCTTTTAACGACGGGCAACAAGAGCGAACTGGCGATGGGATATTGCACATTGTACGGCGACATGAACGGCGCGTTGGCTCCTATCGGCGATTTGCTCAAGACGGAGGTTTTTGCGTTATGCCGGCGGATTAACGAAAGAAATCAAACGGGGAAATTCTCGAAGCCGGTCATTCCCGAAGCGATTTTAACGAAACCGCCGTCGGCGGAACTGCGTCCGAATCAGAAAGATCAGGACAATCTGCCTCCTTATGAAGAGTTGGACGAGATATTAAAATTGTATCTTTTCAAAAATCTTTCTGTGGACGAAATTGTCCAACGGGGCTGGAATCGCGAGTTGACAACGCGAATCATTCGCGGCGTCGCTTTAGCGGAGTTTAAGCGCCGCCAGTCGCCGCCGGTATTGAAAATCTCCCCACGCGCCTTCGGCATGGGACGTCGCATGCCGATTGCAAGAGACGTTTATGAAGTATAAAAATACTTATTACGATCTCTCCTTTCTCCTATTTTCAAACGCCAAGCAAAACGACCATTACGTTTCTTACCGTTTTTGTTCTTTCCCTCTCGCCATGAAGATTTAATGCCTCATCAGCATTACAAAAGGGGATTTCTAAAAACCTTGTTTCTTGAAAATCACGTACTTAAAAAACACGAATTGACGAACAATTTTTTTTAGATAAGATTAGGTTTTTGGAAGTTATCATAAGTTACTTTCAAAAGGAAACGACGGCTTTCCTTTTTTTACACGCATACAAATATTACTCTTATTAGTCTCAAAATAGATCAATGTTGAGATGAGAATTTACCTTGATCTTTGTTGTTATAATCGTCCTTATGATGAACAGGACAATATTATTGTTCGTTTAGAGTCGGAGGCAAAGTTGTTCATTCAGGGGCTTATCCGTGATAGACAACTGGAATTGGTTTGGTCGTCAATGCTCGATTATGAGAACAAAGATAATCAGTCGGACAAAAAATGTGAAAGAATTGCCGCATGGAAAAAAATGGCGGTTGTATCAGTCAGGATAAACGATACAATTCAAAAAACGGCTGCTAATTTGATGACGCTCGGAATCAAAAATAATGACGCCATACCTATTGCCAGCGCTGTTGCGGCTCATGTAGATTATTTCATAACAACGGACAAAAGGATTTTGAACAAACCCGTTGCGAAAATTATGACGATAAATTCTCTTCATTTTTTAGAAAGGTATGAAGATGACAAGTTACTGGAAAATGACGTTCTTTTGAAACGTGCGGGAATGGAAGTTCTTACGGAACATCTTGGTCTTATCGAGGCGGAACGTTTTGTGATGTTGCTCCGGCGTGAATCATTTGATTATACCGAATGGCGGCGCACGCTTTATAAAAATAAAACATTGGAAGAACTCTGCGATGACGTAAAACGGTTCGAGAAAATAAATGACCAAACAGAATAGACAGACGCCCGAACTTTTGTTACGCCATTTAGATAATGTTTACATATTTTTGTGGGAAAATCGACGAATTTTCCTTTTTTCAAATTTTCAAACAACCACTTTTATAGCAGGAGATTAAACCGTTATGAAACGAATGAAACTTTTTTTGGTGTTCGCATTGCTGTTACTTTTTGCGGGAATGTTAACTGCGTCGGCAGCCGATCTTTGGACAATCGGTGTTGACGACAATAATTTTGCGGAATTTGCTTTCGCCGGAAAATATGAAGATGTGCCGAATTTTTTGAACAATGTTCCGCAAGGCGTGAATATTC
>JAISZO010000251.1 GCA_031269105.1 Planctomycetaceae bacterium
GCCGAGACGTCGCGTCGGCGATAGCCGACTTGCTGTTTACGGATAGTAACCGGATTCCAAACCGTACGGCGCCACGAAGCGCCGTAGTTCATCGGATTCACAGACGCCTTACGGCGTCCAACCTTTCGGCGAAAGGTTGGCTACCTTGTCATGTTTAACATAAAAAACTCCGCTGATATATTACGGAAAAATGAGGTTTTGTTTTGACGTCGAAAAATCTTACGGCAAACGCGGTAATTTAATTGGTTTGCATAAGCGTATTGAGTCGTCATTTGAGTTTATTCTCAATTTTCGGATCGAATTTGAAAAACCGAAACAAAAAATCTCAAAATACGGAAATAAAATTGAGACGCCAAAATTTTGAATCGCCTGACAAAACAATGTCTGCCTGTTTTTATGTTAAAATAATTAGGAAACAAGACCTTTCGCATGTAGAATATCAACAGTAAAATATCAACACTGGAACTAACTCCTGAAACCTGCAACCTAACTTTTAACTTTACGCTTATTTTATGTCCCGCACATTTGATTTACTTGACGGTTTGAATCCGCCGCAACAGGAAGCGGTGCGGCATATCGACGGTCCGTTGCTTGTTTTGGCGGGTCCGGGAAGCGGAAAAACGCGAGTCGTAACGCATCGGATCGCCTGGCTGCTACGGTACGGCGTGCGCGGAGGGAATATTCTGGCGCTGACCTTCACCAATAAAGCGGCGGACGAAATGAAACAACGGCTCGAATCGCTCGCGCCCGGCTCGTCGGTTTGGATCGGAACGTTTCATAAATTTTGTAGTTGGACGCTGCGGCAATACCCGCAATGCGTCGGGCTTGATCCGCACTATTCTATCTACGATACTAACGAAAGCAAAAAACTCCTCGATACGGTTCTGGGACAAACCCGTCTTCCGGCAGGAATCAATTCGGGACAAATCGCCTCCGCAATCAGTTGGGCGAAAAATAGTTTAACGCTTCCGTCGCAATATGTCGCGCGGCAGGGAAGCATGCTCGGCAGTATTGTTGAAGACATTTATCCAGCGTATCAGGAGGCGCTGAAACGGGCAAACGCGGTTGACTTTGATGATCTTTTACTGCATGTCGCCGTTATGCTGCGGACGCATCCCGAAGTCCGCGAAACGCTTGACGCCCGCTTTCGTTATATTCTTATCGACGAGTATCAGGACACGAATCTCGCTCAATACGCCATTGCGCGCGCGACGTCGATTAACTACCGGAATCTTGCGGTTACGGGCGATCCCGATCAATCCATTTACGGCTGGCGCGGAGCGAACATTCAGAACATTCTGAATTTTGAGAAAGATTTTGAAGACGTGCGGCTCATCCGGCTGGAACAAAATTACCGAAGTACGAAGCGGATTTTGCGGGCGGCGTCGGAGTTGATTAAGTATAACGTGCAGCGAAAAAAGAAAGAACTTTTCACCGAGAATCCCGACGGAGCGCCGGTGCGGGTGGTGCGTTGTTTCAATCAGCAGGAAGAAGCGGAATCGATTGCGGAGGAAATCGCCCGCGAAATTGCCGCAGGAAAACGCCGACCCAAAGATTACGCCGTATTTTATCGAATGAACGCTCTTTCGCGGAATCTCGAACACGCGTTGCGGCGGCATAACGTTCCGTTTCAGTTGGTGCGCGGACTGGAGTTTTTTAACCGCAAGGAAATCAAAGATATTGTCGCGTATTTGCAGTTGTTATACAACCACAACGACACGGTCGCGTTTTTGCGGATTATCAACGAACCGCGGCGCGGTATCGGTCAAACGACGTTGGAACGAATCGGAAAGCATGCTTTTCAAACCGGCGTTTCGCATCTTGACGCGGCGCGCGACGCGAACCGGATTCCGCAGTTGTCGGCGAAAGTCCGAAAAGCGACGCTGGATTTCGTGAATCTGTTTGATTATCTCGGTCGGATTGACGACGGAAAAATCGAAACGCTGATTTCGGCGGTGTTGAGCGAAACGCAATACGACGCGCAATTCGCCAATTCCGACAATGAAGAAGATCAACAACGTTTAGCGAATATCGAAGAACTTCTTTCCGAAGCCAAAGAGTTTGACCGGCAATTTCAGGGAGAAAATTCTCTCGAAACGTTCCTTGAACAAATTGCGCTGGCAAGCGACGTTGACGCTTGGGATGACGATTCCGATCGCGTTTCTTTGATGACGCTTCATGCCGCGAAAGGTTTGGAATTTCCGGTCGTTTATCTTGTGGCGGCGGAGGAAGGAATGTTGCCGCACGAGCGCTCGTCCAACGATCCGACGCAATTGGAAGAAGAGCGACGCTTGTTTTTTGTCGGTATCACCCGCGCGGAACAGGAACTGCGTCTCAGCCGGACGCAATATCGGGAATTTCGCGGCTCGTATAACGTCGGCATTTTGAGCCGCTTTTTACTGGAACTGCCGCAAGATGAAATTTTGCGGTGCGAATCTCCGGCGGAAATTCCCGACGAACAAACGATGCAGGAACTTATCAAATACGGAACGCCGGACGCGGGCGGAATTTCGCTTCACATTGACCCGAATGACAACGATTCGGAACTGTCCGACTCGGCAGATGAAACGCCAAACGAAACGTATATCGACGAAGAATACGAAGATTTACCGACGATTGATGCGATAGACGAACTTGACGAAACGAATGAATCGGAAAAAATCGAAGAAGAAAACGAAACGCCAGACGTCGGCGAGACGTTGGAATGGGACGAAGAATACCGAAACGACGTGCGCCGCCGTGAAAAGAAACAAAAGCCGAAGTCTGAAATGAAATTCCATCTGACAACCGCCGCCGAACTTCAGCAACGGTTGCAGCAGCGCGAGCAAACGCAGCGTCAAACGCCGCCTTCGGTTCCTTCAACGTCTCATAAACCGCAAACCGCGAAACCTTCGGAGAAACAACAATCAGAATCAACAATCAAAACAAAAACTACGGCAAAACCAAAACGTCCGAAATACAAAATGGGAATGCCGGTACGTCATAAAGATTACGGAATCGGCGTCGTGCTTTCGGTAACGGACGGCGACGAAAAAACGGTAACGATCGATTTTGAAGAAACCGTCGGCGTCTTGCAACTTCCGCTGCCGTGCCGATTGCTTAAGCCGTTGGAAAATGATTTCGGCGATATTTTTTGATTGATAAAACCGCTATTGTCTTGCGTCGGAATCAGAAACTTCTCGCCGTTTCTTTTCTCTTTTTTTCCACCAATCCCGAAACGCCGTTTCTTTCGGGATTTCCGGCAAGGCGCGTCCGCGAGTCCATTGTCCGAGCTTGTTCGGACACCAAGGAAGGAATGGGACGAATCTCATGCCGATTTTTATGCCGGTCATCAGCAGTTTGTACCGGAATTTGCCGCGCATCGCCCATGCGTACCCTTTCCAGATAAGAATGTCCAGAAGATTGCGGGCTTTCGTTTTTTGTTCAATCGCTTTGCGCCGCAGACGAATAATCATATGCGCGAGATCGACTTTTGCCGGACAAATTTCGCTGCACGCTCCGCAAAGCGACGACGCAAACGGCAACGACGACGCTTTTTCAAGTCCGACAAGATTTGCAGTCAGCACCGTTCCCATCGGTCCCGGATAAACCCAACCGTATGCCCATGCGCCGACGTGACGATAAATCGGACAGTTGTTCAAACAAAGTCCGCACCGCAAGCAATGCAACATCGTGCGAAACTCCAGTTCTTCAACCATTCGCGTTCTACCGTTGTCAACCAAAATGACGTACATTTCGCGTCCTTGCGTCGGACCGTTGAAAATATGCGAGTAACTGGTCAGTTTTTGTCCCGTTCCCATTCGCGGCAGCATATTAAGAAACAACGGCAGATGTTCTAATTTCGGCAGAATTTTTTCAATTCCCATCAACGCGACGTGAACTTTGGGAACCGTCGTCGAAAGACCGATATTTCCTTCGTTTTCGATTAAGCAAAACGATCCGGTTTCCGCAATACCGAAATTTATACCGGAAATCCCCATGTCGGCGGCGAGAAATTTTTCCCGCAAACGTTTTCTCGCAATCATTGTCAATTCCCGATGTTCCGCAGTAAACGGTTCGCCAAGTTTATCGGTGAAAAGGCGTCCGATTTCCGCCGCTTTTAAATGCAGCGCCGGCATGACAATATGCGTCGGGCGTTGATGCGCCAGTTGAATGATATATTCGCCGAGATCGGTTTCCAATGCCGTGATTCCGCGTTCCGCCAGCGCGTGATTCAGCTCGATTTCCTCGCTGAGCATCGACTTTGCTTTGACGACCGTTTTGACTTGATTCTTTTCCGCAATCTCCAAAACTAACCGATTCGCTTCCGCCGCGTCTTCCGCCCAAAGAACGGTAACGCCCTTTTGCTCAAGATTCCGCGCAAATTGATCCAGCAGTTGATCAAGGTGCGCAACGGTATATGCTTTGACGTCATGCGCCGTCTGCCGCCATTTCGACCAATCGTCAATCGCCCAACAAATTTCGAGATTCGTTTGCGCAACACGTTCCGACGTCTCGGACAAAACTTTCAATCCATGCGGCTCGTACAGCCCATGCGTCTCTTTCACTAAAAATTCCGCGCCGCTCATTCGTTCTTTCCAAATAAATAACGATACTCTTTAAAATTCAAATTTTACCGCGAAAATTTATTTTTTTCACGGCTTTCGCCGTCGTAAAAATTTGTTTACGCTTTGAATTTTTCTATTTCAAAACGACAATAAACATTGCCAGAAATAATCGTACGCTTCGGCGTCGTTGGTTTGCCAGACTCGTTGGATTTGTTCTTCATCGCCTTGAATTTCACCGTAACGCTGTTTGGCTTCCTCCCAAGGAATGCAAACGCCGGGTCGCCGCTTTTGCGGATTTTGTAAAGTTCTTTCGTCGTTAGACATAAAACGCGTCTCCTTAAAAGTGATTCTATTTTTATGCGATTATGAAAATAGCGAGGTCAAAGCGCTCGCCAATCCATTCTCATTTATTGTATCCGTTCCCTCTTACTTCTGCAAGCGTGTCGGTTTATTCCGTTCGGATTCCCGCCCTTTCGTCTTTTTTTCGCTCAACTTGTCTTATGATAACATTTTGGACGATTTTGCAAAAGTTCAGATATCAACTTGTCATAACGTTTTTTGCGTAAAACGTTTTTGTTTCGGACACGATAATTTTTAGAAAACAATCGTTTTCCTGCATCGGTACTTTGTCAAAAATCTGACAATCAAAGCTCAGACCGATTGTCGTTACCGTTTCCGGCAATTTCCGCAAAAAACGATCATAATATCCGACGCCGCGTCCAAGCCGACCGCCGTTGGAATCAAACGCGATTCCCGGCACAATAATGACTTGCAATTCTTCGGCGCGAATTTTATGTTTTGAAAGTCCGCGAAGTTCGATCTTGGGTTCTAAAATTCCAAAATATCCCGGCGCAAGTTCGTTTAAGTTTTTCAGTAAAAACAAACGAATTTCATTGTGTTCGCAATAAGGAACGACAACTTGTCGATTTTTTTGAAGCAATTCGGCAATCATCGGAACAGTACGCGCCTCTTTGCCAAAATCAACATACGTCATTATGATATTTGCCGTTGACATTTCCCGAAGCGTCGTCAATCGCTCGATGATTCGTTGACTCGGCGTTTGCGTATCGGTTAGCGTTTGTTTTCGTTGAGCGACGATTTGACGGATTTCTTCTTTAGTCAATATCATGATTCATTCTCAATACGTTAAAATATAATATTAGCGAATTTCAGCAAGCTCTTTAATTTCGTTGCGACTGAAAAATTATAACAAAATATTTTTATAAGTAAACGTTTTAAAATGAAGATAAAAACGTATTCTGAAAGCGTCGTAAAAGAATTGTCTCGCTATAAAAGTACACATTTCTTATTTTGAAATTCAGTTTTTATTTTTATTGTTTTGAACACAAAAATCACGAAATAACACGGAATTTTTAGTATATTTTTCTGTGTATTCTGTGTGTTCCGTGTTCAAAAACAGAAATTTCAAGTATGACGAGTATATTCTATCGACGTCAAACTTTCTCAATGGGAAAAATGGTAGGAACAAACGACGTCGCGATCTTAATATTTTTTGACATGATTGACATGATGGACAAGATTTTAGATTTTAAAACGGAGAATTAGTTTTCAAACAGGAGCTATGGTCAATAGTTGTGTATGAGGTTTTTTGAAATTTTCTGGGATTTTGAAAAATGTTGAGTTTTTTCCAGGTTCTTTTTTCCTTTAAAAGGAGATGAAAACGTTCTCTCTC
>JAISZO010000325.1 GCA_031269105.1 Planctomycetaceae bacterium
ACTTCCACCGTTGCCTATTGGTCTTCCATTCCCCAAGCGTGGTCGAGCGGAACAAAATACTCGCCGTCTTTGGAACAATACAAACGACGTTCAAATGACGTCTTACCGAAAATTGCGAGAAATCCTTTCTCGCCGGGACACTTAAAAAAATATTTCTTACCGTTGTGAACGACCGTGTTTTCCTGTGTTTCATGTTCCGTCAAATAGATTTTCATGACTTCCTCACAAAAAATCTGGGCGGTTGCGACAAGATTCTTTGTCATTATTTCTGCATTTTCAAGAGAGAGCAGTTGGTCGAAATCTCCCACATAATTTTGCAAATCGGATTTGACTTTTGTCAATATTTCAGCGATAATCGCTTCCTTGTTCATTAGAGCATCCTTTTTGGGAAAAACGTAACTGCTTGGTAACAATACTGTTACTATCTCAAAAAGGAGGATTTTTGTCAATACTGCTTTGCCTAATTTGGAAACGACGCCCTATATTTGGAAAAGAATAAATAATAAAAAGTAACTCTGATAGTCATTTTTAAGGATTATATTATGTTAGAACGTATAGGACGAATCGTATTCGTTATATTATCATGGGAATTGGAATTTTGATGATGGTTATTGGCGCATGGCGAATGATTCAAAAACGCCGCAGTCAAAACAAGCGCGATATAAAAAATGCGTCAAAAAGCGAATTAATCTCCTTTAACATAAAAACGATTCAGGTTGACGCCGCCTCGCAATTCTTCTTCAAACAATAACAGACGGTTTTCGAGATGCTCGATGCGACGTTGCAAAAGAGGAATCAGATTTTCTTCGGCGTTGATCGGTTTCTGACGCGGAACTTCGGGATAATTCAAATGACGCGACAGTGCGGAAAAAAGATAAACCGGATCGCGTCCGAGGGTTGCGCGAGCAATTCGCCCTTCGCGTTCCGAAAACAAAACGACGTCGGAAGGTTGTCGATCCGTTTTAGAACAGTATTCGCTTCGTAAAAAAATCATTTCTGCAAAGTCGATTACGCCCAATTCGTGGTGCAACGAAAGAATCCACTCTTTCCAATGTTGATTGTAAATGGAATCGTCGGCAATCGCGGCAAGTCCTTCTTGATAACCCAATTTATTTCGGCAGAGCGTTTCAAACTGATAAAAAAAGAGTCCGGCGCAAGTAAACATATCGCTTATCCGAAATTTGGCTTCATTTTCCAAAATTCTCAACGCAATACGAAAATCAAACTTACCGTCGGGAATTTCTGACTTTTGAATAACATACGCCTGAAATTTCGTAAAATAATGTTTCAACCGAAACATCGACGGCGATATTATTCCGGCATGTTTTACGTCCGCCAACATAAAATCAATAGCCATTGGAAGTTTTGTCGATGCAAGGACTTCGGCGCGCAAAACAACAAGCGACTCTTGAGCGGGAACTCCCGTTTCGACTCGTTCGCGAAATGTTTGAAAGAAAAATTGTTGTTCTACGTATTCTTCTCGATCCAACATAAATTCCCTACATATTCACTTTTACGAGTCCTGCTCTGGAACGCGGAACTTCTATCGGCTCTGGATACGGCATGAGATATCGACCAAATCGCGATTGCTTCACAAATTCAGAATTACTCGAAAAAACATTGACTATTTTTTCAATATCTCGTGAAAATTCGGCAACATTTCCTTTACTGTCCATTTTACCTA
Source organism: Planctomycetaceae bacterium (assembly GCA_031269105.1). Classification (GTDB taxonomy): domain Bacteria; phylum Planctomycetota; class Planctomycetia; order Pirellulales; family Thermoguttaceae; genus WRMR01. The sequence goes on from JAISZO010000325.1 coordinate 1,685, forward strand.
GCGCATCAAAACTGCCAACTGTGACAATACTTGAAGTGCGGTCGTGATAAGAATAAGCGGCGTAACCTTTCTCTCGCAAAAATTCGCAAATGATTTCCGCATTGATTTCCGCATTTTCAAGTTCTCTGTTTTTTTTGCCCAATTTTTCCAATTTTTCAAAGTTATTGATGTCGTTAGGATGAGAAAACTGACTCCCTGTAAACGAGGCGACTTTTAATGTGTATTTTCCCGGACAACGCAACAAGTTATAAGGCGAGCCGGAATTTAATTTGACGACAAAATCATCAACGCTGTTGGTAAAATAAGACGGAGGCAACACCGGATTCGTACATTTGAACACGCAAGCCAGCGGACGAGCGTTTTGATTGCCGTGTTTGTCGTCCATGCGATAAAGATTACGAACCACGTCAACCATCAGCGTTTTATCTTTCGCATTTTTTTCCGCATCGGCAGAATCCCGTTTCAGTTGCGCCATAATACATTGCGGCTGGCATGTTTTGAGAAATTCCAGAGTCTTTTCAATGTTTTCTTCATCAAGCGATTGAAAATCGCCAACCAATACCGCGTATTCCTGCGTTCTGCTGCCATTGATAAATTTCGTCACTTTTCTTTTGGGAGGCGGCATAATCACTTCGGTGTTTTGCATATTATTTTGCGTCATAAATTGTTGCAATTGCATTTTTGCCATAATTTCCCGCTCCTGATTCTCTTCATCTTCCGTTTTCATAGAATAATCGAAATCTGTATGATGAACATACGCTTTTAAGTTGTAGCGCTTTCGCAATTCGAGAACAAGGGTTTTCGCGTCTTGTTGCGCAGTTTCGCCGTCGTACGCTTTGACGTAAATCATCCAGGGACCTTTAGTTTCATCGAGCAAGTATTCTTTTTTCGGGTCGGCTTCAACGCTTTCGGAATTAAAAAAACCGGAAAAGATTTTTAAAGGATTTGCGGCAAAACTGTTCATAGAAAATAAAGTCAAACCGAATCCAAAGATCGAAACAAAAAACAATTCTTTCAAACTTCGCATGTTTTTCTCCCATAATTTTGATTTTTTTTAACGGCGGGAAGCCGTTGTCCATTCGCCATATCAAACCATCTTGAGGAATTATCGGATAAAACGATTATTAAAAATAGATAAAATTAAACAATTCTAGCGATTTTACTACTTTGCCGCGTGCTTTCCTTAATATTTCCTTCTTCTCAAAAAATTTTGTTCAACTTTGGTTTTGTCAACTTGAATAGAAATCGCGTGAATATATAATAAAAAGGTATGTTTTGTAGGAATTGGTAGCAAGAAGAAAATAAAATCCTGTTAGTTTTGAAATATTGGAGACAATGAGATGGCAAGTTGCGCGCATTGTGGCCGGATTATCCTTTTCGGCGGAGTCAAACTTGAAACAATGAGATTTTGCAATCAAGGATGTTATGACGCGGCGATGAATGTTTTGATAGATATACCGGAAGATTTGCTTCAGGAACCTGTTACAACAATTCATCAGGGGGATTGTCCTTATTGTGTCGGACCGGGACCGATTGACATTCATTTTTCTTACCGCGTTATGTCTTTTTTTGTTTTGACGCGATATGAGACGATTCCGAAAATCGCATGTCGTTCCTGCGCCGCAAAATCTAAAATCGGCAACTTTCTGACAACGTTTGCGTTAGGATGGTGGGGAGTTCCATTTGGATTAGTCCTTACGCCGATTTATTTGATAAGAAATATTTATTCGCTTCTTTTTCCGCCGTCGCCGGATTATCCTTCCGATAACCTTGTTGAATACGTCCGTCGTCGTGTTGAACAACAAGCGATACAAAACGCCCAAGAAAAACAACAAACCAATCAAACTTTTTGAAACGCTTCCACTTAAAACCCAAATGATGAAATTTGCAACGCTTGCCGTCCGTGCCGGACAGAATCCCAATCCTTATAACGGGGCTGTAACCATTCCGGTCTCGTTGAGTTCCACGTATGCGTATGACAGTTTTGGCGTCATGCGGGACAATTTCGAGTACGCGCGTACCGACAATCCGAGCCGCCGCGCTCTCGAAACGACGCTTGCCGCGTTGGAGAACGCAAAATATGCGACGTCGTTTGCGTCGGGACAAGCGGCGTCAACGTCTGTTCTTAATCTTCTCGAATCGGGCGATGAAGTTGTTACAACGTCGGATATTTACGGCGGAACCTATCGGTTGTTTCACGACGTTTTCAAAAAGTACGGAGTCCGTTTCACAACGGCGGAAAACAATACTGCAGAGTCGATTGCCGCAAAACTTTCGGAACGCACTGCCATTGTTTGGGCGGAAACGCCGTCGAATCCGCTTCTCGCGCTGCTCGATATTGCGGAACTTGCCGGACGAATAGAAAACTTCCGCAATCAAAACGGAAAGAAACCGCTTTTGGCAATCGACAACACGTTTTCCACTCCCGCGCTGCAAAATCCGCTTGAGTTAGGAGCGGACGTCGTAATGCACAGTTGTACAAAATACATCGGAGGGCACAGCGACGTAGTTGGCGGCGCAGTGATTGTCAACGACGAAACGCTTTGGGAAAAAATCAGATTTTATCAAAACGCTGCCGGTGCGGTTCCATCGCCGATGGACTGTTTCCTTTTACAGCGCGGAATCAAAACGCTGCCGTTGCGGATGAAAAAACATGGCGAAAACGCTTACGCTATCGCAAATTTTCTTCGCGGACGCCAAAACGTCGAACACGTTTTCTTTCCGGGCTTCGACGATTTTCCCGGACATAAAATTGTCGCCAAACAGATGCGCGGTTTGCCCGGCATGGTTTCGTTCTGTATTCGCGGCGGCGTGCGGGAAGTCTCGCAGTTTTTCGGCAAGCTGCAAATCGTCATTCTTGCGGAAAGTCTTGGCGGAACGGAATCGCTGATATGTCATCCGGCAACCATGACGCACGCTTCGTTTCCCGAATCGGAACAAAAGCGCGCCGGTATCACGCAAAACCTGATTCGCGTTTCGCTCGGCATTGAAGATACCGACGATTTGATTGACGACTTCAAAAACGCTTTGGATTGAGCGTTATTCTCATGAAGCGAAAAGTTAATAGGAAGGTTGCAGACGCCAGGTTCCAGATACCAGTGTTGGCTTTCCAGTCTTCCGCGTTGGCAGTTTGCAAAACTGACTCTGCCGCTTGCACAAAAACAGCAGTCAACAAAAAAGTATCAGTAACGTTAAAGTTCTCATTTGAGTTCCTTTCATTTTTGTAAAAAAGGTGGTTAAAAGTTAAGGTAAATTGTAATATATCAGTGGAATAATTTATTTGGGTAATTATTCAGTGGAATTTTCTATTCCAAGTCCCGCAGGGACGACATCATGAATAACCGGTGGTGAAGCGCAGCGCAACCGTCGGAGATGAATATATGAATAAAAGTACCCCTCCCATTCAAGCCGCGCTAGCGGCGGCATTATCAAATTTTTGTCATCATTGTTTGGTGTTCATAATGTCGCCCTTGCAGGGCTTTAGGATGTAGAGAGGCAATGCATTGCGTCTC
>JAISZO010000333.1 GCA_031269105.1 Planctomycetaceae bacterium
GAACTTCGTTCCACTTCGCTATTTCAGAATCCGATAAAGTTAGGGGGAGCAGGGAGGTCGTCCTTGACAAAATTTTAGAAAAATCTATTATTCGTATTATAAGGTTTTATGAAACTTTGCAAAGAACTATGTCGTTAGCGAAATGAGTATAAGTCCGAATCAGAATTGGATAAATCCGCATCTATCGGACGTCGCTGCGCGGCTGGCGGGAGGCAGATTTTGCTCAAACGGAGGCAAAAACAGTCCAGAAAACAGAAAAATTCCCAAAAAGGAGTCAAAAAATCGGACGCCGAAAGAAGCGGCGGGACGTCCGGCGATGCGACGAATCTCACTCAAACGCCAAGTATCCCAATCCTTCGGTGGTTCGGAAAGAATTTTCAGCATTCCACGTTTCCACGCCGACTCCCGGAATCAGCCGGCGGAACGCGACGCCCCAAATCTCGCCGCGAAACGGCGGTCGGTCGGCAAGCTGACGGAACGGAAACGCTGCCTCGACCAACCAAAAATCCGCGTCTTCATTTCTCGCGATAAACCATTGCGGATTCCATGTCTGCTCCTGCCGCCGCGATTCCCGAACCCAGCCGCGATGGTCTAACTCCAAAACGTCGAAGGTTGTGAAATTGCGTTTCTTGTCAAGCAAGATTTCCACGCGATCCTGCCGCGATAAATTCGGATCGTAAGGACGCGGCGTTTCGGTAAAACGATACGTAAAATCGCGCGATTTCCGACATCGCACCGCAAGATAGAAAAATTCGTCGTCATACGCAAAGCAAATTTCCGACCGTTGCGGCGGAGAAAGAACGGAAGCGTTAAGATCATTGACGCCGGCGGGGGTTTCCTGACGAACCGCATGAAAATTTTCCGAAATTTCCCGCGCGGAACGCCAAATTTCGGTAAACGGCGTCGCAGGATGATTTGTCCAAACGGAGTCGTCGAATTTTCCGTCGAGAAAAGGACGTTCCTTTGCGGGATAACAGGAAATCGTTGAAAGATTCCGTTTCCCTCCGTTTTTCAGCGCCGTTTTCAGCGCCGCGCCGACCGATTGTTCCGCGTCCAATGTTTTAAGCGTTTGCGTCTGAAACCGCAACGCCGTCAATTCGCTTGCCGCGCGGATTGCCCAAGCGTCGCGATAAACCGGCATACTCCGCGCCGTGTAAAACATTTCCGCCGCCGCAAGATTACCGGCGTCCCGCTGCGCCGCCGCCAGACAAAACCGAAGATGCGGATCCGCCGCGAAATCGGGCGATTGCCGATTCATCAACGCCGTAATTTGCATCGCTTGAGCCGACGGATTTCTCGCCGGAAAATCGTTTGCCGCGTTGTTGAGCGTTTCGTTTATCGGAACGTCGCAGAGATATTTCAATAGCCGCCGACTCGCTTCTCCTGCGAGAAAATGCCGCGGATAACGCTGTGCGATGCGTTGAAAAATTTCCGCCGCCGCTTCGTAATTTCCCACTTGAACCAAACGGTTTCCCATCTCAAAGAGCGTTTGCGCCGCCGTTTCCTGATCCAAAAGCCGGGTCAATTCCTCCGCCTGCGAAACGACGCGATTGCCGTCGGTCAGGGATACTTTTCCCAATCCCGCAATGAGATTTCTCGCGTTCTCTTGATGCATTTTCTGTTGCTGCAGCGTTTCAAAATACGGAATCATCGAAAGATCAGACTTCTTTCGCCTCGCTTCGCCTCCCGCCGTTAATGAAATTCCGTTCGTTAAAGAACCGCCATTCAGCTCGGCAGGATTCTTATTTTGTCGAACCGCCGCAATATCAAACGCCGTGCGGAATGAAAGCGTCGTCGGCGCCGTCGTCGGCGGTTCGGATTCCGTCAGCATCCGCGCGTTTAACGCAATCTCTTCCGCCGTCTTTCCGTATCGCGCGCCAATCGCCCGCATATCAATCTGAACGTTTCCTTCCCGCGCCGCCGCTTTACGGAACGTTTCTTGACGAGAAACCTGCCGCTGCAAAATCGTTTCATTATAACAAAGATGAACCTTATCCGTTTGCCAAATTTGCAAACCAATTTCGTTCAACTGTTCGGGATACATGTTCGGGTCTGCCGCCGCATAGACCGCTCCAAGAATTTCACGCTGTAGCAGGTTGCGAACCGGATCGGAAAGAATCGCAGGATTTTCCGCGTCGTTTTCCGAAACCGGCGCGTTTCCCGCCGCGATAATAATATTCGGTTTTAACGCGCGGATTGTCGCGGTCAGACGTTCCCGAAAACGCGATAAACCGGAACTCTTGTCGTTTTCTTGTTCGATTCGCCGGACGACTTGTGAAATTCCGCGTTCGGCGTCGGCGGTCAATTCGTCCAAATCCAGCGGAAACGCCCACGCTTGACTACTATACGCGACTCCGCATTGCGTCGCCGCCTCGTGAACGCGGCGCATGACCGGAATTTCATTGTTGCTTGACGAAGCGTCTTGCGTCATTGAATCTTGTCGAAACAAAATCTCGACGCCGCCGAGAAAACCGTCTTCCAAACAAAGCTGCGCTAACGCCTCGTACGGCACATCCTGCACGCGCCCGAAAATTCCTAACACAGCCAAGCGTTTGCCTCCGTCGCGTTGAATTTTCCAACTGTATCCGCCGTCCGACGTCGCGAGAATTGTTCCTAATTCTCCGACCGCGAAACCGTGTTGCGGCGAAATGAATCGGATTTTACGAATCGGAACGGAAACGCCGGTAAACGCTTGCCGCCAATGGACGCCGCCGTCGTGCGAGAAGAATATTTTGGCGCCGGGATTTCCCGCAATCCAAATGTTATTTTCCCGCGCGAAGACGGTTTGAAAGTCGAACAAATCCGAACGTTCCAACGGTAATAAAGACGCGGGAGTCGCGTCCCACGTCTTGCCGCCGTTCCGCGAACAAATCATCGCACCGCCGTCGCCGACCGTCCAGGCAAAGTCGGGCGTCTTGTTTTGTATTGCGTTTGACGGCGAAAAGACGTCGACCGCATTGACGCGGCGTAAACCCAACGACGTTGCGGAAAGAGGTTTCTCATTATTTGGAAACAAACGTATTGTTCCGTCAAGTCCGATTCCTACGGCGGTTTTTGCGTCCAGGAATTTGAGCGAAGACCAACCAACGGTTTGTACGCCGGATTGTTTTTGCCATGTTTTTCCATTATCCGAACTGCGTAAAATTCCCGTGAGACATTGTTCCGACGACGCGCCGGCAACCCATAATTTCCCCGGCGATTCTATGCGGACGCAATACAAGATCGGAAACGTTGCGGAATCCGCCCGCTCCCAATTTTGTCCGCCGTCCGTCGTTTTCAACACGACTCCGATTCCGCGATGCGAATACGGTTCCGTCATTCCGCCGACTACAAAACCGTTTTGCGAATCAATAAAATCAACGCCGAAAAGAGAATAACTCGCGCCGCTTTCCTGTATCGTCCAATCTTCTCCGCCGTTCCGCGTATTCCAGATAACGCCGCAATCGCCGACTGCCCATCCGATTTTCGGCGTAATAAAATAAACGTCGTTTAATCTCGCGTCGTTCTTCCGTTCCGCCAACAAAGCGAGCCGAATACTCTCTTTGTCTTTCGTCGGCGAATGTTGCTGCGCGTTTGCGGAAAAAGAAAGTAACGCGAGCCCCCAAGACGTTAAAACGATGAACGATAATTTATAAAAAGACGACATGGTCATTAAAACTCAAAGTTAAAACAGTTTATTTCGGAACAAGAAGAGTAAAACGTTTGGGAATGATTTCAATTTCAATCGGAAGTTTGCCGCCGGGATCGCCGTCGAGTTGATACGGCGTTTCGCCGTCGGCTGTGATACGGTATTTCGTTCCTTGTCCCAGCCGAACGTCGGAAAGAACGCGGTGCATACTTCCGCATTGAGCGAACGCCGCGTATTTGAAACCGTGCCAAAACGATTTTCCGTCAAAAAGACAATGATCCAGTTTGCCGTCAACGCCGATTGATTTCGGAACAAGCGGCAATCCCCAGCCGTAACAAGGTAAATTAAACACAAACGCCCATCGCGCATTCGCCAACGTATAAGTCCCCCGTAACGCATTCGCGTCAGAAATATCGCGTCGCGACTGACGATAAACCGTTTCGTCGCCGCCTTCGAGAACTTCGACGCGGATTTTAGGAAAATTGTAACTTCCGATTGTTTGCAAAATCGGCTTGACGTAAGACAAATAACTGATGTGCGCTCCTTTTTTCGAGCCGGACTGATACCGTTTTTCCCGATGCGAGTGAACTCGCCGCACAACTTCCGCGTCGAGACCGCAACCAACCATCACCAAAAATAAACGTTCCGACGTTTGCGAATCGTTTTGCGGACTGTCGGAAATCGGCGAAACGCGTCCCGCGTCAATTTGCAATAAATTTCCCGCCGCGATTTGTTCGGCTAATCGTTTCGGCGTGCGTCCGAGTTTGAAATACTTTGCGATAAGATTTGCCGTTCCCGACGAGAGAAGCGTAACGGGAAGTCCTTGTTCGGTGCGGTTGACAAGTTCCGCCGCCGTGCCGTCGCCGCCGACTCCGACAAGTACCCGCAAATCGCCGTCGCGAAAATAACGATTCGCTTTTTCCGTCACTTCCGACAAATCCGTCGCCAATTCCGCGTCAAACCGCATCGCCCGCAGCCGGTCGCGCAACTCTTCCGCGCGGAGCGTCGGCGACGCGCGTCCCGCTTTCGGATTGACGGAAATGATAACTTTTTTCGCTTCAGGAGATATTTGCATCATGGATTTATTAGGGAGAAAAATTCAAGAAAAGCGACCGTTCCACGAACTTCCGCCAACACGTCCCCATTATGACAAAGTTTCTCATCATTGACAAGCGCCGCACAATTTGGGAATAATAGTTTACTAAAAAAATCTTCTAGAAATTGTACTACTACTTGACTTTTTGTTCAATTTCGTAAAAATTTGTACTCTCGTACAAAATAAAAATTAAAAAATCATTTCCCCAGACCTGATGATTCACCAAATTCTTACAAATATCGACGCTAAAATGCTCAAAACAGACGAGCAGATTATTTTTGCCGCGATGAAAGTTTTTTCGCGTTACCCGCTGGAAGTGGCGACGCTGCGCATGATTGCCAAAGAAGCCGACGTGACGTTATCTCTGATCACGTATCATTTTAAGACAAAAGAAAATTTGTATCAGGAAGTATTGGCGCGGGTGTTGCCGCAAATCACAGAGGCAATGCATGATCAGTTTCGCGCCATTCAGGAAACCGGACTTCCCTCGTTTGAAACGGCAAAAAACTTGTTGCGTAATTCTATTCTCTCGGCGGCGGATAAATTATACGGAAATCCGAATTTGAATTTATTGGGACAAATTATTATGCGGGAACATTTTGCGCCGTCGCCGATGTACAAAACGCTATACGAACAGTATTTCAAAAAGGTACTCGACTCGCTCGCGCTATTGATTACGGCAATCACCGGCGAAACGGACAACCGCAAGGTCTCGTTGCAAGCGTTTTCGATTTTGGGACAAATGATTAGCATTGCCTTTCAACGCGAAATGATGATGCGGTATTTGGGATTGCAAAATTTTTCGGAACATGAAACCAATGAACTCAAAGACCTCGTTATCCATAACATTTTTGCTCAACTGGGCGTTGACGTCAAAACAGAATGAAATCAAAATTTACTCGATAAATAAAAGTTTCATAAAAAAACAATATTGATTTTCGCTGCAAACGCAACGGAATAATAAAAAATACGGAATTTTTTGAAAGGAAAACAAGATGACGGAAAAACTTCGATTTCATTTGGCATGTCGTAAGGCAATTCAATGAAATGGGACAACCTCAAACCCGGCGATACTTTTCTTGTCAATCTTGGAGAGGAAACGCATTTGTATGTTGTTTTATCGCATCCCTTTGACAATTCGAAAAATAAAAATTTTACAAGAGATTTACGTTGATTTTTCACTACAAACCAACGGAAAGTACGGACTTTTCTAAAAACAATATTCCGTGATTCCGCATGTTCCGTAGTTTATTAAATAAGAGGCAAAAATGATTTTTCCCATTTATCAGCAAGGGAGTCAAGAACAGGAAAGCGGTACGACGTTACGGCTGGGGCTTGACGTCGGTTCGACGACGGTGAAGGTTGTTGTTGTGGACGAGGCGACGCGGCAGATTTTATGGAATCGTTACACGCGGCATTATTCCGACGTTCTCAAAACCGTGTTCGAGCTGACCGCCGAAGCGATCTACCGTTACCCGGAACGGCTGTTCACGATTGCCGTTACCGGTTCGGCGGGAATCGGCGTGTCGCAAAAATTAGAGTTGCCGTTTGTGCAGGAAGTTGTCGCCAGCGCGGAGGCGGTCGCGGCGTTTCTGCCGCAAACCGACGTCGCGATTGAACTCGGCGGCGAAGACGCGAAAATCACATTTTTCGACGGCAGCATCGACCAGCGGATGAACGAAACGTGCGCGGGCGGAACCGGCGCGTTTATCGATCAAATTGCCGTATCGCTCAAAACCGACGCGTCGGGCGTCAATCAATTAGCGAAACATCATAAAACAATTTATCCGATTGCGGCGCGATGCGGCGTGTTTACCAAGTCGGACGTGACGATGCTTTTGAACGACGGCGCGGCAAAAGAAGACGTGGCGGCAAGCGTTCTGCAAGCGGTCGTCGATCAAACAATCGGCGGATTGGCGTGCGGACGGAAAATTCGCGGAAATGTCGCGTTTCTCGGCGGACCGCTTCATTTCTTACCGGAACTTCGCAAGCGTTTCACCGAAACGTTACGTCTCGCGCCGGAACAGGAATTGCAGCCGGAAAACGCTCATTTTTACGTCGCGATCGGCGCAGCGTTGCAGTCCGCGAATCATGAACCGCTTGCTGCGGAAGATTTGCGGAATCGGATTCGTCACGTTCATCGTCAGGGAGATTTCCGCGAGACCGACCGTTTGCCGCCGTTGTTCGTTTCGGAGAACGATTACAGCGAATTTGCCGCGCGGCATAATACGTTGAAAGCCGCCCGCGCTGAAATTTCCGAAGCGACAGGCGATTTGTTTCTTGGAGTCGATTCCGGTTCGACGACAACGAAAGCGGTATTGATCGACGATCAATCGCGGATATTGCGGTCGTGGTACGGTTCTAATCAAGGCGATCCGGTGCAAACAGTTTTAGGGATTCTTGCCGACGCTTACGAATATATTCCGCCCGCCGCGCATATCAAACGCTCGTGCGCGACCGGTTATGGCGAAATGATTCTCAAAGCCGCGCTCGGTATCGACGTCGGCGAAGTCGAAACGCTGGCGCACTACAAGGCGGCAAGTCATTTTGTGCCGGACGTTTCATTTTTGCTCGACGTCGGCGGACAAGACGTCAAGTGCATTTACGTCAAACAAGGTTGCATTGATAAAATTGTTCTTAATGAAGCGTGTTCGTCCGGTTGCGGTTCGTTTATTGAAACGTTTGCGCAGTCGCTTGGTTACGACGCGGCGGCGTTTGCGAAGGAAGGTTTATTCGCGCCGCATCCGATTGATTTGGGAACGCGATGCACGGTCTTTATGAATTCCAAAGTCAAACAAGCGCAAAAAGAAAACGCTTCCGTCGCCGATATTTCCGCCGGACTTGCGTTTTCCGTCGCCAAAAATGCGTTGTACAAAGTGTTGAAAATTTCCGATCCGCGCGATCTCGGCGAAAAAATCATGGTGCAAGGCGGTACGTTCAATAACGCGGCGGTTCTTCGCGCTCTGGAAATCTTGATAGGACGCAACGTGTTCCGCGCCGATATTTCCGGCGTGATGGGAGCGTTCGGCGCGGCGTTGATTGCGAAAGAACTCGCGGAACGTTCCGACGTTCCGACAAACGACGATTCGTCCAATCAAACGGTATCGACGCTTTTAACGCGCCGCGAATTGCCGTATTTCACCAACGCCACAACGCAGCGGCGATGCGGACAATGTTCCAATAAATGTCTGATTACCGTGCATACGTTTTCGGGAAATAAAAAATTTGTTTCCGGCAACAAGTGCGAAAAAGGTTTGGGACGCGGCGGCGGTTCGTCCCGTCCGAATCTGTTTCAATATCAATACGAGCGGCTTTTTCAGCATTATCAGCCGCGCGAACCGCAAAACGCTTCGCTCGGCGAAATCGGTTTGCCTCGCGTATTGAATATGTTTGAAAATTATCCGTATTGGTTTACGCTGTTCAATGAACTTGGTTTTCGCGTAACGCTTTCCGATCCGTCCACGTCGAAAATGTACAACAAGGGCTTGGACAGCGTGTCGTCGCAAACGCTTTGTTTTCCGGCAAAGTTAGTGCATGGACACATTCTCAATCTGATTGAAAAAGGAGTCAAGCAGATTTTTTATCCCGCGCTGCCGGTGGAACGCGCCGAGTTTAAAGAGTCGGTTTACAGTTATAATTGCCCCGTTGTCGGTTCGTACCCGGAAGTCGTGCGGCTCAACATAGACGAAGTGAAAGAGGAACGTATTGATTTGATTTCGCCGTTTTTGCCGATAGAGGATTCCGCAAAACAATTACGACTGTTATTGCCGTTATTGAAACCTTACGGCGTTACGAAACGAAATCTCAAACAAGCGTTAAATGCGGCGGCGGAAGAGCAGGCGGCGTATAAGCAAGATATTCGGCGTATCGGCGAGGAAACGCTTGCGCAATTAAACGCGGCGAATGCGCCGGGAATCGTGCTTGCCGGAAGACCGTATCATCTTGACCCGCTGATTCATCACGGCATTCCCGAATTGATTATATCGAGCGGCGCGGCGGTTTTGTCGGGCGATTCGGTAGCGCATCTTGGAGAGAAACTTCTTTTTCCGCTGCAAGTCGTTGACCAATGGGGGTATCACGCGCGGTTGTACCGTGCGGCGACATTGGCGGCGCGTCAACCGTTTTTGCAAATGATTCAACTCACGTCTTTTGGTTGCGGACTCGACGCGGTCACAGCCGAGCAAGTCGGCGAAATTCTCGCGTCGGTTGGTAAAGTTCACACGCTTGTCAAAATTGACGAAGGAACGCAACTCGGAGCCGTCCGCATTCGTATTCGGTCGCTACTTTCGACAATGATAAAATAGCCAAGAGCCGAATGTCTCTTCTTTACGGGAAGGCGTGCGACTGTCGCAAAATTCCCCTCCGTTGTAAGGGACAGACTTATCTAATATACTTTTCACACTTTAAAATTCGTTTTTTTAATTTTTTTGAATAGGAAAATTTTCGGCGAGTAAAGTGCGCAGCGCCGCCTCGTGCTTTTTTATGTTTTTAAAAAAGCCCTTACAGGCTTGCGTGAAATCTGCAAACTTTTCGTAATATTTATTGTAGAACGTTGTCTTTTTAAAAAACTTCCAAAGTCGCTCGATCAAGTTGAGATTCGGCGAGTAGGTTG
>JAISZO010000402.1 GCA_031269105.1 Planctomycetaceae bacterium
TCGCCGCCGCCGGTCAACCCAATGTAAGCGCGTGTAATTCCGGCTTTTTTCATTGCCTGAAGATCGGCAATAATCCCTTCTTTGGTAATCGTCTTGTCAATCCAATACCAGTAACAACCGACACGTTGTTCTTCCGGCGGATTGGCAAAGCCGCTCTCAAGGGCATTTTCAAGTGTGTCCGTTTGACAATACGCAAACGAAAAAGTTACAGCAATCGTCATTCCGATAAGAAACACAAACAACACTTTTCGTAATTTTTTTGACATGTTTTTTTCCTTTTTTAAGCGAGTGAATGTTTTTGTCATTTTTAGCAAGTCGCCGGAAACACAAATCTCCTCTCATGTTTTTAGCGAAAGCTATTTTCTTTCCAATTCCCTTTATTTTACCTTAATTTCTTAACAAAACAATCAATAAGCCGCGCCGCTTATCATGGCGTTCCGCCGAAGAATTGGAATTTTTATTCCTTCAACAACAAACCGCCGTTTTTCGCGTCTTCTTCAAGCAAACCGACGATAGCGATTCCGTGTTTTTCGGCAAAATCAATCGCTTCCTGTTGCCCGACAAAAATAGAACGGTCGGCTTCGATGGCTATGACCTTGCCGCCTGCTAACGCAATGTTTTGGAGCGTTTGTATTCCAAAACAAGGTAAATCAAACCGCATGTCCTGTTTTGGCTTGGCGACTTTCACCACCGTAAATCCCTGACAAAGCCTGCCGGAACGCAAGATACATTCGTCCGTTCCTTCCAGCGCCTCGACCGCGACAACCGAGCGGTCTTTGACAGTAATCGTTTGACCAACGTCAAGCCGCCCCATCTCTTTGGCGACATTCCATCCGAATTGAATATCTTTCCACTGCGCCGCCGTCGGCGCAATGCGCGTGATTTGTTCTCGTTTCACAAGCAACTCCGGCGCAATATCCGTTCCCGGTAATAATTTAATTCCATATCGTTCAAACGCTTCAACGCAAGTCAGCAAGAGCGAATCCACCGTGTTTTTCTTCGTGCGAAAAATAAAATGCGGCGCAAACAAACGAATCGTATAAAAATCGGGCAAATACCGCCAGATAAGCCGAGATCGATGAAACTGACGTTTCGCAATTCCGCCCGCCATCACTGCTTCGGTCACATGATTTTTACAAAAGAGCCGGACGGCTTTTCCAAATTGCCCGAATCCCATCCAATGAAACGCATGACAATCTTCCGCAATTTTAGGGTCGCATTGATCGCGCACGCCAAGACAATGCACCTCGTAATTTTTTTGCCGCAACGACTTCGCCAGCAAAATGGGATAATCGCCGTAGCCCGCTATGATTCCTACTCGTTTCATAAAATAGCAAATGACGCCGGAAGTAAAATAGGACGATTAAACCGCTTTACTTGCAACTCGAAAAGCGCTTGTATGCGATGAAACAACGTTGCTTTCAATGTAAACCGTTTTTTTCAACAATTCGCGAACGCATTCCACGTTCAAATGATGTCCCGAACGATATGCCGTAAATTCGCCGATCCAGTCGCACGCTCCGAGCGAAAAATCTCCAACCATGTCTAACGTTTTATGCCGGGCGCATTCGTCGGCATAAAGCAACGTATTGTCGATTGGTTTTTGATTTTCGTCAAAAACCAATACGTCGCGCGGCGAAACTCGGCGGCATAATCCCATCGCAAGAAGCTGATCCGCTTCTTTTTTTGTCAAAAAAGTTCGACACGACATCAACTGCAAAATAAAGTTTTCTGGATTGACGACAAATCGGTAACTTTGTCGCGGAATCGCGTTATTATCGCCGTAATCCAAATGATAAACAAAAGTCGTTCGACCATTATAAGACGGTTTCGCTTCAATCCAACGATCGTCGTCGCCAACTCGTAACGTTTTATATACAATGCGTTTCGGTCGAATTGCCGACTGCGTAATAATTCCCGCTTTGAGAATCGCGGCGGTAAACGCCTGACTGGAACCATCCATCCCCGGCATTTCCGGCGCGTTGACGCGAATTTCGCAATTATCGATTTCTAAACCGTGTAATGCGGCGAGAATATGTTCGACCATATCAACTTGCGCATCGTCCGTCGCAAGCGAAGTCTGTCGCGGTTTGATAATCTGAAAATACGGCGATACAGGAATAATCGGCGAAATCGGTAAATCGGTGCGAACAAAAAACAAACCAGCATTAGCGCGCGCCGGATGAAATTCAACACGAATATCCTGCCCCGTCCAAAAACCAAAACCTTCCACGATTGCAGTTTGAGCGAGAGTGTGTTGCATTCTAACCATTTCGGACATAAGCATTTGTGGAGATTGGATGATTCGTTTGAACGGAACAATTATTCTAATAACCGTATATCATTTTACCTGATTTTTCTACTTTTGTAAAGCATACTTTATTATGAGAACTTGTATAAGATTTCTCGCCGAAACCGAAATATTTTTCAGAATCGACAAAAAATTCTCTCAACGTCTGATATGCGGAAGGAAACCTCTAAAAACTTTTTTATCACAAAGAACCAACGAAGTTTTATGAAGAAAATTTAAATATTTTTCTAACTTATTTTATTTAAATTAAGTTAGATCTTTATAGAATCTTCATATTTCTTTCTCGTTTTTCGCGGTGAAATAAGTTTTGAGGGATTTCCGAAAGAGTTTGTGTTTTCTGAAAATCGTTTACAACAAAATAAACGATTTTTCAACAGATTATCAATTATGGACAGGCGCGGTTGGTTGAGCCAACGTTGTTTCGTTATTTCCGTTTCTTTGACGCTGGAACAATTCCAATTTTCGCTCTGTGAAATTCACTTTTTCCAGTTGCGGATACTGTTTATTTATCATCTCTTCAATTTTAGGAGTAATGTCATATCCCGGATTGTACCACAAAACAGCGCTATTGTCTTGACGCGCCAATTGTATTTCCATCGCTTTTTCATTAGGAGTCGTGGCGACAAATTGAGGCGTTTGTTGCGGGGGCAACACCGTTACCGGACGAACATAATTGAGAACCACCAAAAAATTGTAATTTCTTGCAAACAAATCAATACATCCCTGAATTTCTTTGAACGCTTTGTGTTGATTTTGGACGGATTTAATCCGCAAATCTTCCGCCGTCCTTGCGGCTTCCCGCTCTAAGTCCGATCTGGCTTTCATAAGGTCGTCGCTTTTTTTCCTATAAGAATCTGATCCGGCGACTAAACCGTTGAGTTCCTGAGCTTGCAGTTGTAACATTTCCTGCTTTGCGCGAAAATTTTTTTCTTTTGCCTGACTTTCAGCAAGCAACTGTTTGTTTTTTACATCCAATTCGGGATGAACCAACATAAGGTATTCGATATCCACAATACCTACCGGAATTGTTTGCTGCGCGGAAACACCTCCGCCATTATTGACCGAATTTCCAGCAGTAGTCGTAGCAGGTTGATTAACGGGTCTGGATTGCGCCATAACATTTGACGCAACAAGACTCGATACAAATACGCCTAAAGTGAGAAGACTTAACAAAGTCCGTTTCATTTTCAATCTCCTGTAATGTTTGAATTTTGTTTTTTAAAATTGAAGGGCAGTTGTGAAAACCGTTTTTTTTCTTTTTATTCGTGTTTTCTTTGCGGAAGCAAAACTGTCCAAATTCCGGCATAGATCCATAATGCCGAAAAATTTTTTTACGAACTGCTGATTTTATTTTCGCAGACGTATTTTTCTAAATAATCGGCAATGTCGTATTTTGCCTTTTTTTTATTTTCAGGTAAATAGCAATTAATATTGAATTTTTGTTTTTTTGGAATATTTTTTCTCTGTTTGCTTGATTGTCTATTAGTTTGGGAAGAATAAATAAAATGGTATTTTTATAACGGCTTATGAAAAATATTCGGAATGAATTTCTAACATTGCAACAATAAAATTCAAAACTCTTCCTCAATCAAATCGACAATCTTGAGCAAGGGCGTTGTCGAGTTGGCGGAGATAATCGTTGCGCGAAATTTCGACGCCGCCGAATTTTTCCGTGTGCGGCGTGATCATCTGAATGTCAAGAAGTAAAAATCCGCGTTCTTTTAAGCGTTCGACAAGAAAATATAAAGCGACTTTCGAGGCGTCGGTCATCGTGTGAAACATTGATTCCGCCGCAAAAAAACCGCCGATAGAAACGCCATACGTTCCGCCGACTAATTTGCCGGAACGCCAGACCTCGACGCTTTTGGCGTAACCCGCATGATGAAATTCCGCGTATGCGCGGATCATCGCCGGCGTAATCCAAACGCCGCCGTCGCGACGATGCGTTTCGGCGCAAAGCGAAATCACTTGAAAAAAATCCGCATTGAACGTTATCTGAAAACGGCGGCTGCGACACGTTCTCAAAAGCCGCCGCGAAAAATGGATTTGAGAAAAATCAAGGATTCCGCGCGGGTCGGGCGACCACCAAAGCATCGGGGACAAATCGTTCGCGGGCCACGGAAAAATGCCGTGCGTATAAGCGTCGAGCAACCATTCCGGCGAAAGTTCGCCGCCCATCGCCAACAATCCGTCTTCATCGCTTTCTTCAACCGGCGGAAATTTTCGAGAAAGAATATAAGGCGAAAATTGCAACATAAAAGCGAAAAATTAAAAATGAAACGATAGGCAGAAAGGAGAATTTCAAAAAACGCATTAAGTATGGAAAACTTTCCCGCCTGTTTTCCGCTTTTTCAACTTTTGATTTTTAGCTTTTATCTTTTCGCTTATCTTGCGTCTTTTTCATCGGGAACCGGAAACTGATACCGTTTTTGATGCGGCAAAATCGGAGAAGATGGCGACGATGGATGAGCGGCGTGGTGAGACGGATGAGATTTCGTGCTTTCTTGACGGATTTTTTGACTCAAAACGGCGGCGTCATACCAACTGAAACTCAATTCCGGGTTCGAAGCAAACCGCCCCAGCGTGCGAAGCGTTTCCGCGCGATGTGCGTCTGTGTAAAGAAAAACGTAGCGTTCCGCTCCTTTGACAAGAGCAAGCATATTCGTATCTTGGGTCACGTGGTATTTCCTGTTTTGATGAGTGAATAAATAAAAATTGTTGAAAGTTGAAAGGGATATTGCTTTTTGTTTTTTACCATTTAATAAAAACAAATCTGTCGATATTTATTGATAAACTTATTGAGTGTATCGTCCATATTTAATGAATTTTTTACATTTTATCTTGATTGTTTTGTCTTTTTATTCTTGCCTATTGTTTTATTCGTTAAAATTTATCAAATCCTGTCAATTTTAACAATAATTTTATCTTTATCGTCAGAAATCATGGATTCATCCAGAATTTGTCGTATCGCGTGATTTTTTCCGCTTTTCCGGCTCCGCCGCGCGAAGAAAGCATTTCCCAAATGTGCATACAACAACAAGCGCTAATAAAATCTGTTGGTCGCCGCAAAATTCCTTGCCAGCCGCCGATTCTGCGTTCATCGATGAAAAACGCCTCGTAATCTGCCAATCGGCGGGTAAAATCGACGTCATTTCCGTTGTAAATGGCAACATGACGCATGACCGGTTCGTTGCTGATTGTAAGGTCTTGCGGTAATTCCGCTTGCGGAACGTCGGGAATCAAACCGCGAGGATCGGGCCAATCGGCAGGAAGTCCGTGAAAGTTTTCCGGTTCGCCCGCAATCCACCCCGGTCCTATCGGCGTTCCCGGCGTCGTTGCCAAATAGTTCGGTACGGCTGGGATTTGCCCTTGAATTACCGGAACTGATTGTGGTGAAAGATTTTGCGATTCTTTATTTTGCGTTTTGGATTTGGAATTTTGCATTTCTTGCGACCGATATGGCGCATTCATCGTGCCGGGAATCCGATGACTTGGATTTTTTAACGGTTTTTCATACGGAGAATATTGCGACGACGCATCCGGTTGCGGAATGAGAATCGGCTGACTAAAAATTCCCTGCGCCCGGTGCATCAATTCGCCAAGCGCTAACTGCTGACGTGCAAGATACAATTCTGTCGCTTTATCGACATTTCCCGAAAAATCGCGCTCGTCGTTATCGTAATTTTCTTCATCAGCCGATTCGTCAAATTGCGGATAATAAGCTGTCACAACTTTCGGCGCGGAAATCTCTTGCGGCAAAAATGTATTTGGATAGGAATTGTTTGTGTTTGGTAAAGAAGGCGCGAATCGGGCTGCGTTATTAAGTCTTGTTTGCTCGAATTGTTGATCTATTTGACTTAAATTGTTTGCGTTTACCGAATCTCCCAAACTCATTGTATTACTGGGATAACCGTTTGGCGACGGCGAAAGAGGCAAAACCGGAGTAGAAGTATTGGAATCGGGATTGAATTGCCGAAGCGGAACGCGTTTTGGCTTTGTTTGCACATTTCTCTTATCAGGATCGGGGGTTTGCGTCGCAAGTTGCGCCCGCGCAAGGTCTTCTTCCACTTGAAGTACAACTTTGTCGGGAATTTCTTTTTCCGCCGGCGTTCCCCAAGGAAGTCCGTGTCCTTTGACAATCGGGTGAAAATAGGGATTTACGGCAAACCATTCGACTTCAAGACCTAAAACTGGCGGCTGATAACTAGAATATTGATTTACGGATCCAATGACAATAACGTCAACATTCAAATATTTTCCGAGTTTCCGAATATCGTCAACAGAATTGAACGATGTTAAATTGTTGTCGATCATCGCTTGTTTCACCGTTTCTACCGGAGTGACATTAAAGCCGGAAATACGTTGTAATTGATTTGCGTACAATTGAGCCGTTTCATAACCGTCGAGATGGGAATTACCGGAACGATTCAAAAACGGAACGATTCCCACTTCACGCAACTGCATTCGCGGATTATGCAACGTCGGTCGAAAACGCTGTTTCGGCAAGACTTCGCATCCCGTCGTCAGAAAAATGAGGAAGACTAGGAAAAGTGTCACGTTTTTGTGAAACGACATAAATTTCATCCGTGAAAATATTATCAATACATAGCAAACTACGCCGCTATAGATAACTTTATCGGAAAAACCCTCGTATTTTCTCTAGTTTTCTTTAAGGGAAATTACAAAAAGAACAAAATTTTTTCAAAATTCTGTCGCGTCACAGAACGCTTTCGCTATGAATGAGATATAAAGCAAACGACATTGAGCCGTTGCCAATTCAAATACAACAAAAAAATGAAGAGGTGCAAAATGAGAAAAATTGCGACAACAATTCTTGGTTTGGGACTTTTGCTGGTTCCAGTATTCGTTATGGCGGATCAACCGCGTCACAATATGCACGCAGGACATTTCCCGCAACCGAAAAGTCGGTATCAACATGCTCCGACGAATCGTCCTAAAATTCAAACGCACTCCCCAATGCCGATTCAACCGTCAGTACGCCGACCGATTCCGTACCCGCCGATGTTTCCGCCAGTTGCCTACCCAGTTCCGGTTATTCGACCGGTATTTCCGCCAGTCGTTCAGCCAATTTATCCGTCGGTCATTCAACCGGAAATTGTGGTTGCACCGCAGATTGTTTATCCTGCCTCAAACGGATTTTCGCTTTCTATTGGCGGAAGGCATGGCGGATTCAGCATTTATGCCGACTTGTAAAAAACGTCAATCTCAATAGAGAGAATTTCTAAAAACTTATTTTTAGACAAGATAAACAGGATTGACAAGATAAGACGTCCTATAAAATCCTGTCAATCTTGTTGAAAAAATATTCCAAATTTGTTTATTGAAGGTTTTTAGAAGCGCCCATAATTAGGACGTTTTTTATTTTCTCGCAAAATCGCAAAGATATTTTATTTGTTTTTTACATACGCTTCGCAAGCGACCAATCTAGGTAGAGCGAAGTATAATTCCGCAGTTAAAAGAGTTTTAAAGAAAAATTTTATCCATTTAACTCGACAATATCTTTATCGTGCAAAATATAATCTCCTTTGACAGGCGTGCCGTCGTGAACCGCCTCGCCCCAAACTCTTGCTCCCTTAAAATTTTTGACATAATCGTTGTGAATCAATTCCGCTAATTCAAGCAACGTTCCGCCCCGTTTGATTGTAAACGGACGATCAAAATCCGCCTCTTTTTTCTGAGGCGATTTTGTATAAACGCGAATAACGTTCATGGCGTCGTAAATTGCTTTACGAAATTCTGAAAGAGAATCGAAATTTATTGCGTTAATTTGAAATTCTTCAAATGGCAAAGGGCAAAATTCATGCAGTAAATCAAGCCGCGTTTTTGCGTCTGGAGCGTCAATTTTGTTGCAAACAAGGAATGTTTTTGTGAACGTTAATCCGACGTCTTCTTCATCGATATAAGTTGTTGCCGCAAGACGAGTTTTTCCCGAATTAAGCCGATTCAGAACGTCTTGCAATTGTTCGATTCCATCATCACTGTCGAGATCAACCATAAGCAACGCCAGTTCGGCGCTGCGAATATAACCGACAATATACTGTTCAAAGAAATCCGGCGTAATTGGCGGCGTGTCAATAAGTTGCACCACAACGTCTTCCCATTCCATCATGCCGGGTTGCGGTTCCGTCGTTGTAAACGGATACGGCGCAACTTCGGGCGACGCATGAGTTAAGGTCTTGAGCAATTGACTTTTCCCGGAATTGGGACCGCCGATAATAACGGCGGTTCCCGCTCCTTGACGTTGAATTTTGTAGGATTTTCCGGCAGTTTTTTTACCGCTTTTGCGAGTCGTCTCAATTTCTTGTTTCACTTGCGAAATTTTCGCTTTGAGCGTCGCTTGTAAGTGGTCTGTTCCCTTGTGTTTAGGAATTTCCGCCAACATGACTTGCAACCATTTTAACTCGTCTTCCGGCGTGGACGCCTTTCGATATTGGTCTTCCGCTTTATGATACTGTTGAGTGAGATTAGCCGGCATAAATAATATTTTTCCCGAAAAAGTTTAATTTTTGAAAATTGTTTTGAAAAATTTTGTGACTTCCTGAATCGGGCAATTTTGCGTTTCGCCTGATTTCATATTTTTGAGTTGGCAAATTCCCTGTTCAAATTCGTCCGAGCCGACGATAATCGCGTATAAAAATCCGCGTTTGTCGGCATACTTGAGTTGTTGCCCCAATTTTTTTGCCTCCGGGTAAACTTCAACGCGAATTTTCGACTTGCGAAGTTCTGCGGCAAGTTTCAGATAATCGTTCAAACGATTTTCTTCAAAGTAGGGAATAAAAACTTCCGCCGTTGTTGCTATTTTTTCTATTTTTCCTAATTCTTCCATAGCCGCCAATAAACGGTCAAGTCCGAGCGACGCTCCAATTCCGGGAAGTTTTTGTTTAGTATAAAGTCCGGCAAGATTGTCGTAACGTCCGCCGCTGCATACGCTTCCGATTGACGGCAATTCCTCCAGAAAGGTTTCGTAAATCGTACCGGTGTAATAATCCAAACCGCGTGCAATCGAAACGTCAATTTCTACTACATTTTCAGAAACGCCCGCCGCTTGAACATTTTTGATAACCGTTCGCAACTTTTCAACGCCTTCCTCGCCGGTTGAATTACCGGAAACCATTGCCGACAAAGACGTTAAAACATGTTCGCTTGTTCCTTTCAGTTCCGCGAGTTGTAACACGGAATCGGCTTGCCGTTCTGTTGTTCCCGCAACGGAAATCATTTCAGCGGCAACATGGGCGCGTCCTGTTTTCGCGAGTTTATCCAAAGCCCGTAAAATTGGAGTAGTTTTCTCCGAAAGTTCTAATTTTTCAAGCAATCCCGACAACGCCATTCGGTTGTTAATATGAATTTTATAGGCACTTTCAAATCCGACGGCGTTTAGTAAATCGTGAATGACCAATGTCGTTTCAACGTCGGAAACAATTGATTCCGTTCCAATTGTGTCAAAATCGCACTGCATGAACTCCCGATACCGACCGGCTTGCGTATTTTCGCCGCGCCAAACTTTACCGATATGATAACGTTTGAAAGGCGTACCGATTTGACCGATATATTGCGCCGAAAATCTGGCAAACGGAACGGTCAGATCGAACCGCAAGCCAACCATTCGTCCGCCGTGATCTTCAAATTTGTACAACTGTTTGTCGGTTTCGTCGCTTCCTTTGCCGGAAAGAATTTCATAATATTCTAACGCCGGCGTGTCAATTGGCGCAAACCCATACGAGCGATAGACTTGTTGCGCAATTTCTGTCAACCGTTCTCGCGGAATCATCGTTTCCGGCAGATAATCCCGAAAGCCCTTCAGCGTTCGCGGCGCGATTAATTGTGTTTTTTCCGACATGTTTTTATGGAGTTGTAATTTTTAAAAAGGTATTGACAAAATTCAGCCGTTATTTTAACGGCTTTTTCAATTTCTTCCATACGCGCGAGTCTCAGCAATTGTAACGACTCATGCACCTGATTCCTTACAGCGGACGCGGTCATTCAATTGGTTTACATTGTATTGTCAAGCGGTTTGGAATCTGGTTGCCGGACGGAAATAGGGCAAAGTTGGCTACGATAAAAGCAGTTTAGTAAACCGTAACATCTTACCGAATGGTAAGAAAAAAACGCCGTAAATACCATTCGGTAAGAAAAGCGTTCTTTTGTATTTTCCGCAGAGATTCTTGTAAGCCGTGTTCCGGCAAGAGTTTAAGTAAAAAATGAACGATCTTTTTTCTTTGGCATGATCATTGCTTTTGCTGTTGTTACCGTCTTGCCGTCAAGACGTTTCACATGTTTACCTAACCTGTTTTTACCTAACCCGTTTCAACGAATCAAAAAACAATGAAAAAAGACATGAACATTTTGCCCCGCGCTTTCACGTTCACGGAACTTTGCGCCGTGACAGTTATTCTTGCAATCCTTTGCGGTTTGCTTTTACCCGCATTGCAGGCGTCCCGCGAAGAGAGCCGGCAAACGCTTTGCACTGACAACCAACACCAACTCATGACCGCAACGCAAAAGTATTACGAAACGCAAAAGGAGTTTCCTTACTATACCGGTACGCATCGGGTTATTTCCTCGAAAGGTTATAACTCGTCGATCATGGGTTATTCGGTTCAAGCCGCCGTTTTGCCTTATTTGGGGGAGGCGGCGTTGTTTGAAACTTTTGCCGAACAGTATCGCGAACCGCAAACAAAACTTTGGATGTGGCTTGGTTTTATTGAGGCGGCGTCCCGTGAAGCCGCCGCAACCGATATTGCCGTTTTCCGTTGTCCTGCCGATGGCGACGCGGTGAAATCCTCGTCTCTGTTGACGACGAAAAACGGAAAATGCGGTAAGGGTATGGATTCGCCGGTTGCTTCCGGCAACTATGTTGTCTGCAACGGTTCGGGCTTGGAATACAACTACGACCACACCGTAATCACCGACGGCGTTGTCAGTAAGAAGGCGGCACGCACTTTGGACATGTTCAAAGACGGAACCGCCAACACGTTGTTTTTCAGCGAGGCGATTATCGGCGACACGTCCCGCTATGAGAACACGCCGCCGGAATCGAAAACCCCGTGGAAAAGAACCGCAACCATTAAAACCGAAAACGTTCCGTATCGCGGTTTGGAAAACTGGTTGGCGGACGTCCCCGGTGTTGACGGATTGAGAGCGGCGAATGATTTTGACTTGCCGAATTTTATTACGGTCAATGTGGATAACTGGTATGGCGTGCGTTGTTTTTCGTGGATGATTGGCGACAGTTACGCGACGGGTTTTACGACGTTTTCGGTTCCGAACCCGCCGTATTCCGACTGGTGCGACGAAATGGGAATCGGTTTTTTTGCCGCCCGCAGTTTCCACCCTGGCGGAGTGAACGCCGTCAACACCGACGGCTCCGCACGTTTTGTTACGAACAGTATTGACCGCAAGGTCTGGCAAAAACTCGGCAGTATGAAATAAACGTCAATAAGACAACGTTAAGAACAACCTTTCAACTGGGCGGAGACAAGCCCCGCCCCTACCATTAACCCTTAACTATAACTATTAACCCTTACCTAAACTATGAAAAAACCATCTCGTCACATTTTGGTCTGCGGTTCGTTTCGTATGAACGGGACGCCGCAAGGAGTTTGCGCCAAAGGCGGCGCCGGTTCGTTGTTGCAATATTTGCAGGAAGAGCTTGCCGATCGCGGTCTTTTGGACGTGGCGGTCGCGGCGACGTCTTGTTTGAAAGTATGCGACCGCGGTCCTGCGGTTGTCGTGTATCCTGAAAACTGGTGGTTCGGACGTATTAACAGCGAAGAAGCCATCGACGCCGTTATTGAATCCATCGAAAAAGGCGAACCGGCTGCGGAATATGTTATGACGTAAATGAAATGAAGAGTAACCTTTAACCTTAAACTTTAAACAACCCAAAGGAGAGTATCCTATGCGTATTTACAGACCTGCTTTTACGCTTGTTGAATTGTTGGTGGTGATTGCGATTATCGGCGTTTTGATCGGCTTGTTATTGCCGGCGGTTCAGGCGGCGCGGGAAGCTGCCCGCCGTATGCAATGCACCAACAACATCAAACAGCTGACGCTTGGTGTCCATAATTTTTGCGATACCAATACAACGCTTCCGCGTTGGTCGTGCAATCCCCGCCGAAGCAGCAGCGGGGCAAAGACAACTCATGGTTTTTCGGTACAGGCGACAATTTTGCCGTATATCGAACAAACAGGTGCGTATTCCCTGCTGACGCCGTCGCAGTTCGCCGCAACCACCGGCGCTTACAAAGTGTGGAAGGATTGGGGCAACAACTTTATTTATTGCGACGGCGGAACGTATGCCAGCGGTCAAAACGACCACGTTCACGACCAAGCGATCAATTTATTCCGATGTCCATCGGACTCTCCGCCCAATCCGACAATGGTGAATATGGCGAAAGACTCAGGCGATACGTTGGGCGCCGCCGTCAATAATTATGTTGCCAATTACGGTTCCGGGATGGGGTATCAGTATGATCATACCGGCGATACCGACGGGATTGTCGCCAGAGACCGCCCGACCAAAGGACTGGAAAGTATTGAGGACGGTTTGAGCAATACCGTTTATTGGAGTGAAACAATTATCGGCGACGGAACGTTCAATAATAATTTCGCCCCCGACGCTGCGCAACCTTGGCAACGTCTTGCCGCAAAAGTTACGTCCAACGGAGCAATGCCGGTTGGCGAAACATTAGAAGCAACGATAGGGGATTGGACTAATTCCCGAAAGCCGGGGTTGAACGGCGTTTTTACAACAGACGCCTGGAGTTTGCCGACTTACATTAACGCTAACGTAACCCATTGGTACGGATTGCGCGGTTTTTCGTGGATGGTCGGCGATCCTGTTGCGACTGGATTTTGCGCTTTTTCAACACCGAATCCGCCTTATCCCGACTGGTCATGGGCTTTCGGTATCGGATTTTTTGCAGCCCGAAGTTTCCATGTCGGCGGAGTGAACGCTTCGAATTGCGATGGTTCCGTCCGATTTGTCAGCAATACGGTTGACCGTCAAACGTGGCGTCGTATGGCGTCCAAAAATGACAGCGGCGCGGACTTGCCGCAGTAGAAATAACATTAGCCCCGAAAGGGAAATTAACCCTACAACAAATCCTACAACAATGAAAAGAATATTTCCGTTTTTCCTGATTTTCACATTGACGCTTAATGCTTGCAGTTATCGTCCGAAGTTGGAGCGTCCCGAAGGGATGCCGGAATTATTACCGTGCAGTATCACGGCAACCTTCGGCGGTAAAATTGTCAAAGGCGTAACCGTTTCGTTGACGCCGCTTGAAGGCAATAAAACATGGTCGCCGAGCGGAACGACCAACGACAACGGAACAGCGTATCCCGAAACGAGTTACGGATTTAAGGGAGTTCCGGTGGGACAATACCGCGTGTCGTTCACCTGTTTTGAGACCAACCCGAATTACGACGAGAATAATCCGAAATCGCCGTGGGCAAAATCGTTTATTCCGTTGAAATATTCAAAGAGTCAATCGAAAAAAACGCTCGAAGTTCAAACCGACGGAAAGAACAATTTCGTTTTCACCCTTGACGCCGGTGAAGAACCGGTATTAGCCAATACAAAACTTTAACGTTCCTTTTAACCCCTTTTAACCTTTATTGGAGAATTTCCCAATGAAACAAACAATGAAACAGACCTTAATGTTGGCGTTGATCGCGATGTTAACGCTTACCGTATTGCCGTTTTCGGTTTTGTCGGCGGACGAACCGTTGGACGCTCGTTTTGCGAAAGCGGACGCGAACAAAGACGGCAAACTTGATCAACAGGAATTTAAAGCGTTCCTTGTTTATCTGAACACCCTGAAACTGGCAAAACCGGTAAAGAAAACCGCCCCGCCGACGGAAACGGAACTCCGTTATGAGAAATCGGGTTCTTACCTGCAATCCGCGATGGGGTACGTTCCCGTGAAAAGTATTGCCGTACCGGAAAAGAGCGGCGGATGTTGCGGCGGCAAGATGAAAGCCGCCGAAACAGAAAACGCAAACGCCCCAAAATCCGGCGGTGGATGTTGCGGCGGCGGGAAAACAGAAAAGTAGGCGGCAACCATAAGGTGGACAATCACAAGGCAGGCAATCATAAGGTAGTTGCCCACCTTATAGTTGTTTGCCTTATGGTTGAATAAGGACGCAATGCCGTGCGTTCTTACAAAAATCAACCCCTTAATTTTTTTTACAAACGATGCACCGTTATATTTTTTTGTTTTCCATTTTTTTTGTTGCCGTTCTTCCCGCTCAGGAAATGACGCCGCAACAGTTTGCGGAGTTTCTGAACAAAACCGCAACGCCGCCGCCGGTTACGCCGTATGACGATTTAACGACGTTCGATAAAGCCGATACCGACCGCGACGGCTTTGTCAACGCCGAAGAATTGCAGGCGTATTCCGTTTCCGTGCAGCGTCCGGTCAATACGTTGCGCAATGAAAATGAAAATTCCGCACTTTCAAATGCGGAAACGACGCGGACGTTCCACTACAAAAGTCCAACCGCAATGCTTGAAAGCGTTGACGGATCGAAAATTTATATTGTTCAGTACGATTCCGGCGATATTGCCGTGTTGGACGCGCAAACGGATCAAATCGTGCAGACGATTCCCGTCGGCGACTTTCCAACCGGCGCGGCGTTGAACAATGACGGCAACACCCTATTCGTCACATTCGGCGGATACAACGGGCAAATTGCCGCCGTGAACGCCGCAACAGGAAAAATAGTAAACGCCGCCAACGCCGGGCATACGCCCATGTCGCCTGTGGTTACGCCGGATGGGAACACGTTGTTCCTGTGCAATCGGTTCAACAACGAAGTTGCGGAATACGGGTTGCCGGACTTGAAATTAAAACGAACCGTCAAAGTTGTCCGCGAACCGCTTGCCGTTTCCATAACGAACAATGGAAAATATCTGTTCGTCCTCAATTCGCTGCCGCATCAGGCAAACTGTTTTCCCGACAATCCAACCCAACCGGTTTATGTCGCCGCCGAAATCAGCGTTATCGACGTTGCTGCGGGAACGTCGCAACGTATCGCACTGCCCAACGGAAGTTGCAATTTGCGGAACGTCTGTTTTTCGCCGGACGGAAAATATGCTTTTGTTACGCATCTTATTTCGCATTTTTGGAACGGCACGGATAAACTCGATTTCGGGCAAATGAACGTCAACGCCATGACGGTTCTCAATGCCGAAACGCCGGAATCTATCAATACGGTGTTGCTGGACGATCCGGCAAACGGCGTTGCCAATCCTTGCGGAATCGGCGTCTCGCGGGACGGTACGCAGATTTTTATCACAGCGTCGGGGACGAATGAACTTATTGTCCTCGACGCGAAAAAACTATTGCAAAAATTAAACGGCAAGGGCGACCTCTCCAACGATTTAACATTCACCGCCGGAATGAAACGGCGGATTCCAATAAACGGCAAAGGCGCAAGAGCAATTCTGGCAACCGGTAAAAATGTTTATGTTGCGTTGTATTACAACGATACCGTTTTGAAATTCGATGCGGACAATGTTGCGGGTAATCTTGCGGACGCCCGCGTTGAGCCGCGGGTGATTTTGCTGAACGGGCGGTTTGAATTATCGCCGCAACGTATCGGCGAAATTGCGTGGAACGACGCGTCGTTGTGTTATCAGGGTTGGCAAAGCTGCACGAGTTGCCATCCCGAAGCGCGGATGACGGGAATGAACTGGGATTTGCTGCATGACGGAGCGGGTAATCCGAAAAACACGAAAAGTATGGTGCGGAGTTTCCACACGCCGCCGGTCATGTGGTTGGGCGACCGTTTCGCGGTCAGGCAATGCACGAGAACGGGTTTTCAGTTTATTATGTTTACGCCGCCGCTGAGCGAACCGTGCGAAAGTATTGACGAATATCTTGAAACGTTGCCGGCAGTTCCGAGTCCTTATTTGGTCAAGGGACGTCTTTCGGAAAAAGCGTTGCGGGGTAAAATCATATTTGAATCGGCGGAGGTCAACTGTATTCGTTGTCATTCGGGCGAACATTTTACGGATAAAAAAATGTACAACGTTCAGACGCAGGTTTCGGCGTATGAAAGTCGCGGACGTTTTGATACGCCGACGCTGATTGAAGTTTGGCGGACGGCGCCGTATATGCACGACGGGCGTTACGAAACAATGAAAGAAGTTTTTACCAAAGGTCAACACGGAATAACAAGTCCGTTGTCTGATTCCGAGATGGAAGATTTAGTCGAATATGTATTGTCGCTGTAAAAACGCCATCGAAATTGATATTACGAAGAAATGCAACAACTGGACGTTGTCGCTGCAATTTTGCGGCGTGTCGCCAAAACTTCGCTTACGTCCGTCGAACTTCCACTTACGTCGGCGAGGGTTGGATTTTATCACAAAGTCGTGAAATCTTCGCAAGATTTCGCGTCTTCGTTGTGAACGCAGACTTCTTTACGAAGTACTTCGTTAATCTCTTCCAACACGTGATTACGCTTGAATTTATGAAAATAATCGCGGACGGTTCCTTCGGGAGGAAAGTCGCGAGGTAGCATACGCCACGGGCAACCGGTTTTTGCCTGATAAAGAATGGCGTTGATAACTTGGCGAAGGTCTGTCGTTCTGGGACGACCGCCCGTAGGAAGAACAATGAGCGGATGAAGGAGTTCCCATTGAGCATCGGTCAAGTCGGTCGGATAATGTTGGGTTCGTAAAATGGACATGAATGAAAAAGTTAAGTTGAAATTAATGAGTCTTGATAATAACAAGAGAATAACTATTAACCGAAGAATAACTCTTTTGCCAATTTAATGTAGCTGCTATCCCAAAATTACCAAGTTACCGCTCTTTCTGTTAGCTTACGTTTACGGACAAGGCGAGTCTTTCGGCAGTTGACCAGAGACCTGCCGACGGCGTGCTGATGAAGTAAATTTCTTCTCCATCGGGCATGGTATTGAAGCCATTTTTTAACGTGTTTGGGTCGTAACGTTTTATTGTTTCGTTGTAATCGGCGTATTCAAAATTGACGAGATTCATGTCTGCTTTGGAAATTTGTCCGGGCGCGTAAGTGATTTTGAACCGTCCTTCCGACGAACCATGAATCAAATGAGCCGTCCCAACCGCTAAATCTTTTAAATCGCCATCCGCAGGACATTCGCGATACAATTTCATGATCTTTTCCGTTCCAATATATCCATATTTTCGGATCAAATGATCAATTTCAGGTTGTTCGCCGAATCGCTTGAGTCCCGGCGCGATGATCAACAATTCGCCGCCGTCCGCCATTGCCTTTCGTGTACGATAAACTGCCTTGTTTGCAACCCATGTGCTGTAAAACTCGTCGCCTTGCATCACCGCGACAACTTTTTTTAACGGCGGAACAACGGTGATATTTTGTTTCTGCGAAGCCCTCGCCGCCGCAAGATACGTTTCGACGTCGTCGCCGGCGTAAACTCCCGTATGTATCAGTTCTCCCGCCGGATCGTAAGCCATAACAACTTGAAAATAAGCGTCGGGTAAATGTCCCAAAAATTCCGATTCCGCTTTGTTGTAGCACGCCCGAAGCGGCGTCGTCAACACGCCGAGATTATTTTCTATCCCGCAACATGCCGCCATCAAATGCGAAGCGCAAATCATTTCTTTACCGCCCAAACCGATAAAATAATTTTTATTATGATTCGCAAATCCAAGCACTTCGTGCGGTACGACATGACCAATATTGAGAACCAAATCCCATTTTTCATCAAACAACCGCCGATTGACCGCAACCGGAATCGCCCAATCCGCTTTGCCGCCCGAAATTTCCTTAACAAAATCTGCTGAAATTTCTCCGACTTTTTTGGAATCCGCACGCCAATCGTGTTTATCAATTTTTTCTTCGGGAACTGATCCAAACATCCATCGGTTTTGTTCGGGAGTATGCGGGACATGTTGACCAAGCGTTGGAATGAGAACGACTTCGGCGTCTTTGGAGAAAATTTTGTACAACTCTTCCGTAATATAACCGGCTCCGCTGTGCGCTCGCGTTATATCCGGCGGCAGCAACAAAACCCGTTTAGGATTTCGGCAAATTCGCTCACTCGCAACTTCTGCAAATCGGGTTGCCAAATTTAGGACGTCTTGTTTTTGCAACGATTTTTCTTCTTGAAACCAAGTCATTTTTATTCTTATCAAGACCTTATTTTTAACAAAATTAACTCAAACCGCAAATAAAAAGTAACGGACATTTTCTACTTTAAATTTTATCCTATTTCTATGAAAAAACAAGCGGCGGAAAACGTTCTTTCTCTTTCGGAAATTCTTTTTGAGGGGTTCCGCAAACTCATTACCGCACGACGTCCGCTTCGATCATGTAAGGCAAATTCTCAAAACTATAATTCGTTCTGACGTGTAAGACGCCGCCGATTCGGATTGGTTTAGTGCGGTAAGAAATTGTTTGACCGTTTTTCAGTTCGACAAGAACCATGTCGGTCGGATGGAGCGTGGCGGAAGAAAAACCGCTGGGATTCAAGATGCGGACAAGAGCAAATTTTGTCAATCCAGTTTGCTCTTTGGTCGAAGGATGAACGTACCCCTGAATAAAGACGCGCTGGTTGTCCAAAAGTTGTATCTCTTGCGGAATAGCGTCGCTTTTGCGGTCGGCGGCGAGAGTCGGGTAATTATAATCGTCTTCGGGAACAAACGCGATAGGAATATACCCCGCCGGAACGCTGTAGTAATAAGAGTAATATTGTGTGAAAGCTCCGCAAACGCCAAAGACAAACGAAAGAATCAATCCAATAACCGTCAAACGAAGTCCGCCCATAATTGTCGGCGCGGCAAGAATCTTTTGAATCGCCAGAAAACCAACGACTAATCCGGCAACCGGAACAATCAACATCGTCCACGAAAAAAACGCCAACGCCGACGCCAAGCCGAATACAAACGTAAAAACCGAAAGCGAACCAATCGCGCGGTACTGATCTTCTTCCTGCGGATGAACCTCGTCGTAATCGCGATACATCCCGCGCAGCGCGTCGTCAAATTCTGTCTTCATAGCAATAATTCTCCGCAATATTCTTACGCCGCCTGAAACTTTGTCTTTCGCGGAAACGCGAAGGATTCCAAGCGGCAACAGTTTGGCGTCTCCGTAAGAAAACAATAAATTTTTGTCCATTATGACGAATTTTAGCGGCGCGTCAATTCTCCGTAATTTTCCGCAACTCGTCCGTCAATCGCGGAATGATTTCATGGTAATCAAACGAACCGACCAGCGTTTTTCCTCGTTTGAGATTCGCTTGCGTCGCTCCGCACCAGATACCAAGATCGGCGTTATCCGTTTCGCCGGGACCGTTCACGCGGCAACCCATAACGGCAATCGTCACGGGAAAATCTGCGGCAAACCGCGCCGCTTCCCTGATTCTTTCCGCGAGTTCCACGAAAACGCCGTTTTCCACCCGCGAACAACTCGGACAACTAATAATGTTCAACCGCGATTTCAAAAGCTGCGGCAACTGTTCCGGCGTCAGAATTTCTCCACGCGCAACATTGTCAAGAATCCGGCGTCCCGCTTCAATTTCTTCGGTCTTGCGGTCGTTTGATACCGTCAGCGAAACCCGCAACGTATCGCCGATTCCTTCCGCAAGAAGCGGCTCCAGCGCGGCGCGCGATTTGAAGATCGCTTCCGGCGGCATTCCCGCTTCCGTCAATCCCAGATGAATCGGCGTTTCCGGTCGCCGTTTTGCAAATTCCCGATTGACGCAAATCACCGTCGCCGGATCGGACGACTTGAGCGAAACGCAATAATTGACAAATCCTATCGAATCGAGAAACGCCGAATGTTCCAAAGCGCTTGCCAGCAGCGGCGTCGAATCAAGAACGTTTCCGCCTCTTCCGTCCCGATGGAACGCGTCTTCTTTCGCAAGTTTTTCGGGATCGAGCGATCCGCAATTGACTCCGACCCGCAACGCGCAGCCATGTTCGGCGGCAATCTCGGCAATACGTCGAACTTTCTCCTTCCATGAAATTTGCGGTTCGACGTAATGAAGACGTCCCGGATTATAACGGATTTTTTTTGCGTAGGTCGCGACAAGTTCCGCCAGCCGGTAATTTTCATGTAGATCGACGGAAAGATTTGCGGCGGTTTGTTGCGCAATTTCCCGCAACGCTTCCGCGTCCCGCTTGTTATCTACCGCAACGCGCACAAGTCCGGCGCCCGCTTCGGCAAGCCGCGTCGCCGTTTGCGCGGTTGTCAGAATTTCCGTCGTTTTGGTCGCGCACATACTTTGCAGCAGAATCGGTTGCGAACCACCGATTTTCAGCGTCCCAATCTGAATCTCGCGGGTTTTTCGGTTTGACATATTGATGCGTTCCCTTTGTTTTTTCCAAAGAACCGGCTTGCGCGGCTTTCATTCCGCAAAAACGACGGCAAGTTGAACCAACGTTTCGACGGTTTTTTCCAAATAATCGACCGAAAGCCATTCGGTACGGCTGTGAAAATTATGTCCGCCGGTATAGATATTCGGCGTGGGCAATCCCATTTCGGTCAGCCGCGATCCGTCGGTGCCGCCGCGAATCGGTTTCCAGACGGGAATGACGCCGGCGCGGCGAACCGCCTCTTCCAATTTCGTCAACGCTTCGGGAAAGTCGGCAAGTTTCTCGCCCATGTTGCGATATTGTTCGGTAATTGTCAATTCCAACTTTGCTTTAGGAAAGTCGTCGGACAATTTCGCGACAAGACCGCGCACCGTCTCTTCGAGTTTTTGCATCTCGCCGTCGTTGAAACTCCGCAGCAACATTCGCACTTTCGCCTCGCCGACGTCGCCGGAAATTGCGTAAGGATGCAAATACGGCTCGTAATTTTCCGTCGTTTCGGGAGCTTGATCTCTCGGAGTCGCGGCGACAAACTCGGCGGCAATCCGCGCCGCGTTGACCATCGCGTTCTTGGCGGAACCCGGATGAATCTCTTTCCCGATAATTTTTAACGTTGCGGATTTTGCCGTGAACGTTTCTTTGTTCAATTCGCCGGGAATTTCGCCATCGACCGTATAAGCGTATTTCACGCCGAATTTTTCAATATCGAAATACGCGGTACCGGCGCCGACTTCTTCATCCGGCGTAAAACCGATACGAATGATTCCGTGCTTCTTTTTTTCCCGAATCAAAAGCTCGACCGCCGCCATAATCGCCGCAATCCCCGCTTTGTCGTCGGCGCCCAAAAGCGTGGAACCGTCGGAAATGACAATCTCATGTCCGCGGCATTGACGCAACGCCGCGTCTTCTTCAATCGCGCCGCCGCAAGGAAGAGGAATCGTGCCGGACGTATGACGAATGACTTGCGGCTTCACGTTTTTTCCGCTCGCGTCGGGGCTGGTATCGAGATGAGCGAGAAAACCGACGACGGGAATTTCTTTTCCGCCGTTTGCGACGTCGGTTTCACCGTTTGCGGCTGCGTTTTCGCAACTTGTGGGAAGCGTCGCGGTCACGTAACAATGGGCGTCGACGTTTGCGTCGTTCAAGCCGAGTTCGCGAAGTTCGGCGACAAGAAGATTCGCCAAATCAAACTGACTCTCGGTACTCGGCGTTTTTTCGCAATCCGGTTTCGAGGTCGTTTCGATGGCAGCGTAACGAAGAAAACGTTCTAATGCGGAGGAAGCTGGCATGGTAAGCGGTTCAGTGAAAAAGGGGGATTTTTGTTGCGAAAACGTTCGACTTCCGGCTTTTTCTCCGTCGAACACGCCCGCATGTCAATAAAATTTCTGAAATGATAACGCATTTCCCGTCATTTTGAAACATTGCGAATTGACGTTATTTGGATTTCTCGCGAATCGTTTTAATTTCTTCCTGCGTTAATTCGCGGTATTTCACGTCGCGAAGACGACCTTCCGTAACCCAACTGGTAAAACCAAGCGGTTTGTACGGATTGACTTCAATTCGCGTTGAAATTTCTTTGTCTTTCAAGGGAATGTCAATTTCCGGCTCTTGCTTCTCCGCCGATTTATCATCAACCGCATTCACCCAAACTGTTATTCGGTCGTCGCTCACGCAAACGCGAAATTGATACCACTCGTCGTCTTTGAAACTGTAATAAGAACCCGTTTCATTTTCAGAAGCGTCGTAACCGTTCACCGACGAAAGACCAATCACTCCGCCGCCCCATCCGCCGTTCACAAACGAACAAAACGAATCTTTCACGGGAAACGTTATCGCACCGAAAAAGTCGTAACCTTTGACTCGCTTTGCCTGATAGACAACTTCATAATTTGTTTTAGGAAACGGTTT
This sequence comes from Planctomycetaceae bacterium, assembly GCA_031269105.1. Taxonomy (GTDB): domain Bacteria; phylum Planctomycetota; class Planctomycetia; order Pirellulales; family Thermoguttaceae; genus WRMR01. Next base: position 22,569 of record JAISZO010000402.1, read on the forward strand.
GACGTATTTTATACCGGTCGAAAGATCGCCTTGACCGAGAACAATACAACCGTCTTCTACTTTGACTTTGCTTGCCGACGCGTCTTCCGGCTCTTTCCAACCGTCAAGCGTTTTTCCGTCAAACAAGAACTTCCATTTTTGAGCGTTCGGTTTTGTTTTAACGGACTCGGCGGATTTTTCCTGACCGAACAATGGGATCGCAACATTGATTATCATCGCAATGAACATCAAGCGGCGCGCGTAATTTGTATTTTTTTTCATTTTTTGTTTCCTGCCGTCAATATTGTCAAGAATGTTTACTAACATTTCAGTATAATTTTTCTTTCCGCAAAATCAATCCCTCCGCCGAAAGCGGTAAAAAATCTCCGAATGTTTCTCCATTTACGGCGAAAACGTTTCGCGAATTATGTTCAAACCGTCGATACCCCTACGAAAAAAACGCGAAAAAGGTATAATAAAAAACTTGAACGTTATTATTTATTCATCAAAACGCAAGCGTAAACAAATGTTGCGCTCTATCGATTAAGATGATCTTTTGAAAATCTCCGAAAAAATTTATCGCCGATACTCGCGTCCAGAAAGCGAAGTGAAACATTATGCCAAATTCCGTTGAACGTTATCCTCATCTGAAACAAAACGATCCTGAAATTTACGATTTGATTCAAAAACAGACGGTTTATGAAGCGTCAACGCTGAAAATGATCGCGTCGGAAAGTTTTGCGTCGTTCAGCGTGATGGAAGCGTGCGGTTCGACGTTGACCAATAAATATTGCGAAGGTTATCCCGGCGCGCGGTATTACGAAGGTTACGAATTTGTCGATCAAATCGAGAATCTCGCGATTGAACGCGGAAAAAAACTGTTCGGCGCCGAGCATGTTAATGTTCAGCCGTACAGCGGTTCGCCTGCGAATCAAGCCGTTTACCGCTCGATTTTGAAGTCCGGCGACAAAATTATGGGAATGCCCGTTCCCGAAGGCGGACATCTGACGCACGGATGGAAAGTCAATTTTTCCGGCATGGATTACGTTCAAATTCCTTACGGTCCCGATCCGTCCACCGGACGTTTTGATCTGACGCAAATTCGGGACGTCGCTAAAAAAGAGCGTCCCAAAATGATTTGGGTCGGAGCCACCGCTTATCCGTATATCATTGAGTACAAACAATTTGCGGAAATCGCAAATGAAATCGACGCTTATTTGGTCGCCGATATTTCGCACATCAACGCAATTATCATTGCGGGCGAACATCCTGATCCAACGCCGTATTGCGATATCGTGAGCAGTACAAGTCACAAAATGTTGCGGGGACCTCGCGCCGGATTTTTACTCTCGAAAACGGAAGACCGTTATCAGCAAAAATATCACGCCGACAGCAAATTGAATCTTGCCAAGCGGATTGATCGCGCGGTTTTTCCCGGATTGCAGGGCGGTCCGCACATGCACGCGATTGCGGCGATGGCGGTGGCGTTCAAAGACGCGATGACGCCGGAATTTCGGGAATACGGCAAGCAAATCGTCAAAAATGCAAAAGCGTTAGCCGCAGCGCTTTTGGCGCGCGGTTACGATCTCGCCGGCGGCGGAACGGATACGCATTTGCTGATTTTGGATTTCCGTAAAAAAGAATTTACCGGAAAAGACGCGGCGCAAGCTCTTTCCAAAGCGGGAATTATCGCAAATTTCAATATGACGCCGGGCGATCATCGCAGTCCGTTTATCACCAGCGGCGTTCGGCTCGGCACGCCGTCGCTGACAGCAATGGGAATGAAAGAACCGGAAATGGAACTCATTGCCGGTTGGATTGACCGCGTTTGTCAAAACATCAAAAATATTGACGTCGCCGCGCCGGTCATTCGCGCGGAAATCGCGGATTTGTGCAAAAAATTCGTTATTCCCGGAATCACGCAAGTTTGACGATTTTGTACAAACAACGAAATAAAAAGATTGAAATAAAAATAACAATCATTAAAGTTTTTACAACGAATTGAATCATGAATTTTTACGATGAATCCGAAAACTCTGAAAATTGGAAATCTTACGTTTCTTATGTTGACGACAAGAGTCGTATCGGATTTTTCTTTGTCGATTTGGGACTTGCGGAATTTGCGCCGATTGAAGAAAAAAAATTTTTAATTCGTTTCACGTTAAACTTCTTGCAGCCGGATGAAAATGGAATGCCGGACGATGCGGAAAGTGAAACGCTCAATGCCGTCGAAGATTCGCTTGCGACGACAATGGAATCGACGTTTAACGCAGTTTATCCGGGACACGCGACGTTAGAAGGAAAATGCACGTTTTATTTTTATGTTCCGAACAACACGCCGCGATACGAACAAACGTTTAACAAAATCATGTCGGCGTTTCCCGATTATTTATTTGAGTACAAACCCGCAGTCTTCGACCCCAAATGGAATTGCTATTTTGAATATCTTTTGCCGGAAAAAGAATAAAGACCGAATATTGGCGTTAAAACATGGATGAGAGAAGCAAAAGTTAATAACGAAAAGTTAAAAGCGAGGGCAAACTGTCGCTGACATTCCGGTCTGCCGTCAGAATTGGATTGCTGTGAGGAAATTTTCCATCGAAAACCTTATTTTTCCTATTCTCTCTCTGTTCTCTTGAGAAAAAAAGAGTATATTGAGTGAACTCCATAAATGGAAGCAACGATTTTATATATCTCTTTTACTTGGTTTCTTTCAAAGTTTTCTTATGCTTGATCTTAACAATATTTACCGTGCGTCTCACATTCTGAAAGACGTCTTACGAAAAACGGATATTATTTTTGCGCCGAAAATTAACCCGAATTGCGGCGTTTATTTGAAAACGGAAAATTTGCAGACAACCGGTTCGTTCAAGGTACGCGGGGCGTATTATAAGATTTCGCAGCTTTCCGATGCGGAAAAGTCGCGCGGCGTGATTGCGTGTTCGGCGGGAAATCACGCGCAAGGCGTCGCGCTGGCGGCGTTGCGGCACAATATCAAAGCGATTATTTGTTTGCCCGACAGCGTGCCGCTCTCAAAACTTGACGCGACAAGAAGTTACGGCGCGGAAACGTGTCTTGTGGAAGGCGTTTACGACGACGCTTATCAAAAAGCGGTGCAATTGCAGGAGGAAAACGGCTCTACGTTTATTCATCCGTTTGACGACGAATATGTCATTGCCGGTCAAGGAACGATTGCTCTTGAAATTCTCGATCAATTGCCTGACGTCGAGCAAGTGATTGTTCCGGTCGGCGGCGGCGGTCTGATTTCGGGAGTAGCGCTGGCGATAAAATCGCTCAATCCGAAGATTCAAGTGTTCGGCGTTCAGGCGCGCGGCGCGGCGAGTATGCTCAATTCAATCAAAGACCGTCAGATTGAGCGGCTGGATTCCGTTTCCACTTTTGCCGACGGTATCGCGGTGAAAGAGCCGGGCAAGTTGACGTTTGATTTGTGTCAAAAATATGTGGACGACGTCGTTTCCGTTTCGGACGACGAAATTTCTGCGGCGATTCTAATGTTGATTGAACGTCAGAAAATGATTGCCGAAGGCGCGGGCGCGGTGGCGGTTGCGGCGGCGATGTTTAATAAAGTCCCGATTCAGGGAAAAAAGGTCGTCTCGCTTGTTTCCGGCGGCAACATTGACGTTACGATTCTTTCGCGGGTTATCAAACGCGGCTTGCTGATGTCGGGACGTTCCGGCATTCTTAACATCGAACTGATTGACAAACCCGGACAACTCAAAGGAGTTTCCGCGATTATCGCCGATCATGGCGGCAACGTGATTGGCGTTCATCATGAACGAGCGAATGAAAACTCCGACGTGAACGGTTGTTATCTGCGAATCGAACTGGAAACGCACAACTTTGAACACATCGAAGAAATCAAAAGCGCGTTAACCAACGCGGGTTATCGGCTTCGTTGAAACGTTTGTCGTTGATCTAGTAAATAAACCTTTCAAACTCTTTTTTACCGCGAAGGAACGAAAAACCGCGAAGTTTTCACGAAGGGGTTTTTATAGGAGGTAACAGGTTCCAGTGTTGGCGTTCCCTGTTTTCGCGTGTTGAATACCAATACTGGAACCTTATTTTTACCTTATTTTCCTAACAAAACAACTTCAATTGATAGACCAAGAATATCATGCGGGCAAGAGATTTGACGAAATTAACCGAGATTGGTCAAAAAGTCATGGCGGGGCGTCCGTTGGATTTTACCGACGGAATGTTGTTATTCGACGA
>JAISZO010000015.1 GCA_031269105.1 Planctomycetaceae bacterium
TGGAATTTAATTTGTACTCGGACATAAAAAAATAAAAATAGTTGAAATAAAAACAACAGGCAAAGTATAAACAATTCCAATCCCCATGTCAATATGAATTTTAAAGTAAGAGGAGTATAAAAAATAGAAAGTCATTTCAGTATAAATAAAAAATGCAGCATTAAATCAAATGTTGAAACGGCGTCGGTTTTCGGCGAATACATCCGTGCGGACAAGTTTGCAGGCAAAGCGTGCAGCCGGCGCAGGTGTAAGCGTTGATAGAAATCGCGTCGCCGTCTTTTTCAATCGCCGGACAACCGAGTTTCAGACACATTTTACATTTTTTACATTGCGATTGGTCGATTTCAAGCGGGTCGCCCGGATTCTTTCGCAAATAAAGCGGACAAGGAGCTTTCGACACGATCAGCCATGATTCCGGCGAAGTTACCGCTTCTTTCAGCGTCGCGTGAACTTGCTTCATATTTCGCGGATCAATCGTTGCGATATTTTTGATTCCCACCGCGCGTCCGACGTCTTCAATACGAACAATACCGGTCGGTTCGTTCATCAGCGTTTTGCCGGTGCCGGGGTTTTCCTGATGTCCGGTCATTGCCGTGATGCGATTGTCGAGAACGATAATCGCGGACGTTCCTTTATTATACGCAATATCGATCAGTCCGGTAATTCCCGAATGAAAAAACGTCGAGTCGCCGACAATTCCGACAACCGGTTTCGGCTCTCCGGCGCGTTCCATGCCGTGCGCGACGGAAATACCGCCGCCCATACAAAGAATCGTATCCATGCGCGATAACGGCGGAAGAACGCCTAAACTATAACAACCAATGTCTCCGGTAACAACGACGTCGTGCCGTCCCAATCCGAAGAAAATGCCGCGATGCGGACAGCCGGGACACAAGACCGGCGGTCTGCCGGGAGGAGTCGGAAGTTTATTGCGGTCGATGGACGCCGATTTCAATGTTTGCCGCGAATCGTAACCGTAAGCTTTGCCGTAAATGTTCGGGTCGAGTTTCGCCTTCGCTTCCGCCAGCGCGTCGGCGGACAATTCGCCAATATTCGGAACAACGTCTTTTCCGACGCATGCAATACCAAGCGCTTTGATATGTTCTTCGAGAAAATCTTCAAGTTCCTCGACAATCAATAAATGCTTCACGCCGTCGGCAAATTCGCGGATAAGATCGTCGGGAAACGGAAACGCCCAGCCTAGTTTTAACACGGACGCTTCGGGAAAAATCTCGCGAACATATTGATACGCAATTCCCGACGCGATAATACCGACGTTTTTATCTCGCCATTCGATCCGGTTTGCAGGCGATTTTGCCGCCGCTTTTTGCAGAGCGCTCAAACGCTCCTCGACTTTTTGACGCATTTGTTTTGCCCACGCGGGAATCGGGACAAAACGCGGCGGGTCTTTGACAAATCCGATTTTCCGTTCCGGCAAAACGCGCTCTCCCTCCGTCACCAACGACCGCGAATGACTGACGCGGGTTGTACTCCGCATAATCACTGCGGTGCGGTATTCTTCCGACGTCTCAAGAGCAAGCCGCATAAAATCTTTCGCTTCTTGCGAATCGGACGGTTCAAAAACGGGAATTTTGGCAAATTGAGCAAACCGCCGCGTATCTTGTTCGTTTTGCGAGGAGTGCATTCCGGGATCGTCCGCGACAATCGCGACAAATCCGCCGACAGTTCCGGTGTAAGATAACGTCATTAACGGATCGGCGGCGACGTTCAGTCCGACATGTTTCATTGTCGTAATAGCCCGCGCACCGGTATAAGCCGCTCCGACCGCCGCCTCAAACGCGACTTTTTCATTCGGCGACCATTCGGCATAAATGTCGTTTTTGTAATGCTTTGCGACATTTTCAAGTATCTCTGTCGATGGCGTTCCCGGATACCCTGCCGCAAACGTCACCCCCGCTTCCCACGCCCCGCGCGCGTAACCCTCATTACCGGAGAGAATTTTTTTCGTCATAATTATTGTTGTTGCTGTCAATTTTACAGTAAGATTCTTTGTTTGATTTTTACTCAAGTTATTCATTTTATCAGAGATAAAAGGAAAAACAAGGAGACAAAGCGTGTCGTCTTTCTCTGATTCATTGCCGCGTACTTGCAAAACAATCACGAATCTATTGTCGCGCAAATTACTATTTCCAAACAGTTTATATTAAACTAATGAATTTTTTCATTCGTGTTTTTTCGCGACGAAAATCTTTAATGCCGTAAAACTTTTTGGGGGAACTTGTCAAACGACAATTTTCGTTTAAACTTTACGCGTGGGTTTTTTATTGACGGCGTCGTTTTTCAGGAAACGGCGTTGTGGAGGGTAAGCGAATGGCTAGCGGTCTCACTGGAAATGAGATGCCCCTTGACCGGGGTTGCGGGTTCGACTCCCGTGCCCTCCGCTGTTCGGAAATTGTTCATAACTCGTATATAAACAATAGGTTATGACTTTACGATTTGTCGCAAAATCAACAACATTAAAAATTATTTGATTGAGAGGAACTTGAGCGTGGGTGTTAAAAAATCTGGAAAAGGGCGCCGTAAACTTGGTCGTAAAAAAAGAAAAATGCGATCTCGTATTCGTCACCGTAAGAGCTAATCACGCTCGTTTTCTTTAATTGTTGAAATATTGAAAAACGACAAAAGACGTTCATTTGCGTCTTTTGACGTTTCTTTTTGCGCATTTCTTATAAATATTTTCAATTTATTGTCATTATTCCGTAATAACGTTTGCCTGAAAATCACGTCCTTTGCGGACTAACGTCGCAAAATGGAAAACGATCATTGGGAATCATGCGAAAGAAATTTTTGGCGCAAAAAAATGCCGTAATACGTTAATATTACAGCGTTTTTAATTTTTAAAAAATAAAATTGTTGCAAACTTTCTTTGTAACAAATGCCGAAAAGAGGACTTGAACCTCCACCCCGTGTAAACAGGACTAGGACCTGAACCTAGCGCGTCTGCCAATTCCGCCATTTCGGCAATGATAACCTAAACGTACAAACAGTCCCTTGAAAGATTTAGAAAAATTTTATCTGAAAAAATTTTTTTGACAAGTCGGGGCGGGAATTGTTTTTGCTAAAATCCAATTTTGCTCGCTTTACACTTTTTACTTTTGTTTTAAACTTTGGATCATTGGGGATTTCAACCTTGACCGAAAATTTAGTATATTGACGACAATTGCGCATTTTTTACATTTCCTCTGAAAACATGACTTCCATAAGAACGCGATTTGCTCCGAGTCCGACCGGTTATCTTCACATTGGCGGAGTCCGCACGGCGTTGTTTTGCCGGCTTTTTGCGAAAAAAAATCACGGACAATTTATTCTCCGCATCGACGACACCGATCAACAACGGAATGTCGAAGAAGCGTTGCAGCCGATTCTCAACGGGTTGCGATGGCTCGGCGTCGATTGGGATGAAGGTCCAATTGTCGGCGGACCGTTTGTTCCTTATTATCAGTCGCAGCGTTCCGGAAAATATCAACAAGCCGTGAACGAGTTGCTTCGTCGCGGATTTGCGTATCGCGATTATTCCCGACCGGAAGAGATTCAAGCGGAACGCGACGCCGCGACCGCCGAAAAACGGACTTTCGTTTACAGCCGCCGTTGGATGGCGGAAACGGAGGAGGACGCGAAACGTTTTGAGCAAGAAGGACGCGCGTATGTCGTGCGGCTCAAGACGCCGCGTGAAGGACGACTCGTTCTCAACGATCATATTCGCGGTCAAGTTGTTTTTGATTGGGCGAATGAACAAGATCACGTCGTTCAGCGCGCCGACGGTTCGTGTCTTTATCATTTGGCGAATGTCGTGGACGATCAGGAATTGCAAATCACGCATGTTATTCGCGCGGAAGAACATCTTTCCAACACGCCGCGTCAGATTTTCATCATTCAATCGCTCGGCTACAACATGCCGGAATACGCTCATCTTCCGTTTGTTGCGGAACCGGGAAGCAAGACGAAACTGAGCAAGCGGAAATTAGAAAAATATCTAAAAAACCGCGACTTCGCAAACCTTCTCGAACGCGGACGGCGAATCGCGGAACGAATCGGGCTTGAAGCGAAGACGGACGAATTTAATCCGGTTATTACGGACTTTTATGAGAAGATCGGTTTCTTACCGGAAGCGGTTGTCAATTATCTTGCGCTGCTTGGTTGGTCGCTCGACGACAAGTCGGAATTTTTCACGCCAAAAGAACTGACGGAACTTTTTTCGTTGGAACGCGTTACGAAAGCCGCCGCGTCGTTTGACCCGCAAAAATTGTTGTCGTTTCAGGAAAAACACATGCAAACCAAAACGACCGATGAAAAATACGCGTTGTGTCTTCCGTTTTTGCAGAAAGCAAAATATATCGGCGGAACAATTGACGCGGCGACGGAAACGCTTGTCAAAAAAGTTATCGAAGCGGCGGGCGACAGAATCAAATTAGCGGGCGATATTTTAGATTTTGACGAATTTTTTGTGCCGGACGACCAATTGAATTACGACAAAGCCGCGTATGAAAAACGAATTGCAAACGATCCGACGGCAGTTGCGTTGCTTGACGAATTTTGCGACAAACTGGCGGTTCATGATTCGTTTGACGCGGAATCTCTCGACAAATTATTACGCGACTTCCTTGAGGAAAAGCAAATAAAAATTGGGCAGATCATCCACGCTCTTCGCGTTGCCGTTGCCGGCAAAAGCGTCGGCGTCGGAATGTTCGACATTCTTGCGATACTCGGAAAAGAAAAAACGATTCGACGTATTAAGAATATACTTCTACTGTATTGAATTTTCCTAACCTATTTACTATAAATACCTTACGAATTAAAAAAGGGTAAAAATCCAGTCGCGGAGGGTAACAATGGCAAAACGTTATACGATAACGACAGATAGAATATTGTGAAACATGCGGTGAAGAAATTCCTCGTAATTTTTGGTTCATCCGACAAGTTCGTACCTTGCGTTATGTATTGCCAAGATTTTGAGTTTGAAAAATTCGAGATCACGGAAACCGTATGCTTGTCTTTTCATGGTTTTGATTTTATTGTTTAGTC
>JAISZO010000027.1 GCA_031269105.1 Planctomycetaceae bacterium
CGGAAACGATTTCCGACATTCAAAACGACAAAATTCCCGCCTCTTTTTGAGAAAAAATAATATTTTTCCCATAACTATCAAACCCTCTATAAAAACTGAACTTATTAGAACTACCCTAATACGGTTTTATTTGGCGAGGGGCTTATTCAGGGAAAAAGTGAAGATTCGCTTTTTCAAGGCGGTCCCTATCAGCGGGTGATGGCAAGCGCTGACGTTCTCTATCAGCCGCCTCAAAACTGCCTTGATACTCGCGGTTTCGGTAGGGAGTATAAGTCGAGTCAAACGACAAACGGCAGTATCTCAATGCACGGCGGCGTCAATCTTGGATTGGGACGTAGAGGAATGGGACCATGCATCAGCGACGCTTATTTCCATACATTGCTTCCGCCAAATAATCCTAGTTGTTATGGTCGTCAATCAACGTTGGATATGTTGATATCGGCGAGCAGCAATCATACAGGCGGAATTAATGTCTCCTTTATTGACGGCAGCGTTCATTTTATTTCAGATACTATTGAGACAAAGAATCTGGGAAAAGCTGCGGTGGGAACGCCGCGCAATACGGCGGAACCTACAGACGGACTACAATTGGGAGGTCAACCCGCAATTTTGCAAGACGCTTCTGGAACAATATTCAGTTACGGACTTTGGGGAAATCTCGGCGCTATCAACGACGGCAATGTTGTAACGTTGCCATAAAGAGCGTTTCTCTGACGGTTCAACCCTCGCTGACGCTTCGGGACGCCATTTTGACATTCCGTTTTACTCTCTTGCAGAACGAACGCGAGGAAACAAAATATCCAACTGGTTATCGGCTTCTTTCCCAAAACCGTTCCAAATGCGGCAAATTGCGGAGTTGCGCGGCGAGTTCAGGGATTGCGAAAATGCGGACGCGCTTGACGTAATCGTCGAATTGCTCTTTCGCCAACGCGCGGACAACCGGCGAAACTTGCTCAAGCGGTCGATAACGCCGCTCTTTCGGATAATAAACGTCGATGCGAAATTCCACTTCTTTTTCCACCGGCGGCGCGTCAATCAAAAGATCAGTCGGCGCTACGGGACGCGAACCGTTTTCTTCCGCAACCCGCACGTTTTCAGCGTTCAGTATTTCCGCAAAATTTTCGGCGCACTGACACAAATACGAATACGGTTTTCCCGCCAGCAAACGATACAACTCCGGCTGTTCGAGAATGCCGTACTGCGCGACGCGCTTGTATAATCGGCGGCGGTTGCCGAACAAACGGTCAAGCAAATCGTGCGACGGCGTATTTTGCGATACGTCCAAAAGATGTTCTATCATTTGCGATTCCGTCATTTGCAAACACGCCGTACAATCAATACGTTCCCGCAACAGATAAAACGCCCGTTGCAGCATCGCGGTTGCAGATCGGACGCCGTGATGCCAATAAACTTCGCTGAACATCACATAGCGCGCAAACACCATCAATTCGGCGGCGGTCTTTCCTTTATCGGCGATCGCAAGACCGTTTCCTTGCTCGTTCAAACAAAGACTTCCAATCAGCCGCCCCTGATCAAAATGCCGACCATAAGGAACGCCGGCGTGTAAACTGTCGCGGAAAAGATAATCCATCTTGTCAACGTCCACAGGTCCCGACAACACGCTGATCAAGAGATTCGACTCCGCGTCTTTGCCCGATTTATTGATAAGCGCGGCAACGTCTTGCGGCTCAATATTCCAATCGTTTCGCAAAATATCGGCGATTTCTCCATGCGTAAGAAAATGTTCCGCAAATTGTTCGTGTTTCGGAAATCCGGGAATATTGACGTCTTCAATCGGATGGCAAAACGCCCAATGCCCAATGTCATGCAGTAAAGCCGCCGCGATAAACGTTTCCGCGCGGCGCGACGTCAGCAATTCGGTAAAACGCCGGTCGTTTGCGATTTGTTTGAGAAACAGCAACGCCAGCCGATAAACGCCGAGCGAGTGTTCAAACCGCGTATGATTTGCCGCCGGATAAACGAGCGACACGAGTCCGAGCTGATTAATTTTCGCTAGCCGCCGAAACGCTGCCGTATCAATGATCCGCCGCACGCGAAGCGTCAACGGCACGTCAAGTTCCGGCGGAATACGAATCAACGAATGACGCGAATCCAAGCCGCGAAGTTCGGGAATTTCGGAAATTTCCGAGCGTGAAGACATGAAATCGTTTGAATGTTAAGGAGAATGAATGGAAAGAATCCATTTTGCCTTTTTTTAAAAGGAAATCAAGTCCCGAAAATAAAAGGAATTTCTAAAAAATATTTTTTAGACAAGATTAACAGGATTGAGAGGATAAAAAGTTGGATTGTCTTGTGAAAAAGACGCAAATCAACGCGAAATGAACGGCAACGCTTTTAAGAGGGCGTTAACAAAATACGCCGCGATTAAGGGATGCTGCGTTGATACGGAATTTTTAGCTTTGTGATTAAAACGATCATTTACCCCACTTTAAAAATTCTTCGTGATTCCTTCGCGATTCTTCGTTTCTTCGTGGTGAAAAAATATTTTCAAAAAAATTTCAATTTTCCGACAATTCGTATTGACGTTGCGGATTATTTGCGCATAATAATAAGTAATACACTTTATTGAATTGACGAGATCGCTGTGATTTTTGTCAGTTCAATTTCAAAAAACAAAAAATGTAGAAAGGGTTTCGACTATGAAAAAGTTGAACAAAGCGTTTGATTTTCTTGAACTTCGGCAGAATGTATCGGGGGGGGGGGGTACGCAAAATGGCTAATAAGCCGTATTTTACGTACTGTAACGCTCTTTATTGCCCGCGTTATTACGAGCGTGATTGCGCGCATTTCTGCCTGTTCGAGCGTTTTTGCCCGTTTCGGAAAACAATCTTTGATTCGCCGGGCGTTTACGCTGGTCGAATTATTGGTCGTGATTGCGATTATCGGCGTGTTAATCGCGTTATTGCTGCCAGCCGTTCAAGCCGCGCGCGAAGCGGCAAGGAGGATGCAATGCAGCAACAATCTCAAACAAATCGGCTTGGCGGTTCACAATTTTCATGACGCCCGAAACGGTTTGCCGCCAATCACGCTGGGAGGAGAAAACACCGATACGAACCGGGTTTCCGTGTTCGTACTGCTTTATCCTTATATTGAGCAGCAGGCGCTCTACGATATGATCGGCACGCTTCCGGCGCAATCGGACGGCAGAGCGGGATTCAATATGATCGTTTACAAAAACGCTGCAATAACAGGACGTAAAGCCGGAACGTTAGACTGGTGGGCGTTATTCACGCCGGAACAACAGAAATCGTTTGGCGCGGTCTCCGCTTATCGATGTCCTACGCGGCGCAGCGGCGAAACAATTTATGAAGGAATAACGGAAAATCAAGACGTCCCCGGTCCGCTTGGGGATTATGCCGTAACCGTGCTGGCGTCGAATTGGTGGTTTTATCATTTTGTTCCAAGCGATAACAATCACATACGGAGTCATTACGGTGCGCTGCGCGTGGCAAAACTCAACGGCAGTAACGCGGATTTTGCCTCATGGTCGCCGCGGGACTCTTTTGCGTGGTTGACCGACGGAACAAGTCATCAATTTTTGATCGGCGAAAAGCATATTCCCCTTAATCGTTTAGGACAATCGCGGCTGGGTTCCGCCGGAGGAGAAAATTCCGCTTATACTGCCGATGAAACTTATATTACGACCGGTCGTTGGGCGTCCGGCGCGGCGCGAAGTATCAAAACAAATGCGATGCGGCTTGCGAATCCCAAAGATTTTCAGGAAGACGCAGCCAATTGCGTCAATACAAATCATGATAATAACGGACGAAGCGGTCATTATGGTTTCGGAAGTTGGCATCCCGGCGTTTGTCCATTTTTATTGGGCGACGGTTCTGTTCACGCTTTTTCCACAACGACTTCGGACGCAATTTTGCGGGCGTTTGGAAAAGTAACCGACGGCGGCGAAGTATTCCCATAAAATGTAAAAACGGATCAAAATTTCTTGCGGAAAAAGATACGCAAAAACAAAATCACGGGAGGCGGCTTTTCGGAAAAAGTCCGCTTGCCTCTTTCAAAAAATTGAATTGAAATAATCTCGTTTTTTCAAAAGGATAAACGCAATGAAAAAATTTTCCATGATTCTTTTTTTAACGTTCCTTGTTTTTCCGACAAGCGGATTGTCCGGTTGCGGAAAAAACGTTAAAATCAAGGGAAAAGTAACGTTGGAAGACGGAACGCCCGTTTCCAATGGAACGATCCTGTTTCAAGGAGCAACGAAACAGGCCTACGGAAATATTCAGGAAGACGGTTCTTATTATCTTTCGTCGGAAAAAGACGGAGATGGGATTTCGTTCGGAACGTATAAAGTTGTGATTAGCGGAACTCATAAACCGTCGGGAAGAAAGACTATCGACGAAATGGATACCGGCGAAGACCCGATTGTCGATATGATTTATTCCGAATATGAATTAACGCCGCTAACGTATGAAGTCGTCAAAAGCGATAATGCCGTTGATTTCAAATTGAAACCGTTTAGCGGATACGTCAAGAAAAATATATGACGGAATTATTACTGTTTATAATCGTTTATTCCGCTTTGGTTTTACCGTAGAAAATAAGTCGCGACTTGTTTTTACGGTTAATATATTCCGTTGTTGCGCGGTATAATAAAACGCAAAGTTTCCCCAATAACCTTCCTTTTTAACGAAAGACAAATTTCAATGAAACGCACGTTTTTCTTTTCCCTGTTTTTTATGACGACGCTGTTATTGCCGAAATTCAGCGCGGCGAAGGAAGAACAAATTCCGCTTGTTCTTTCGCCGGAACGTCGGCTTCCCATCATTGCCGACGTTGACGTCTTGGTGGTTGGCGGAACGACCGGCGGCGTGGCGGCTGCGGCGTCGGCGGCAAAATACGGCGCAAAAACGTTTCTTATCGCTCCGTATCCGTATCTCGGCGAAGACATGACGGCGTCGCTTCGGTTGTGGTTAGAACCGGACGAAATACCGGAAGACCCGCTTGCCGTTGCCGTTTATCATGATCCGAATCGCGGAACGTCAACGCCGTCAATCAATAAAGAGTCGCACGCTTTTACTTACAAAACGGAAGGGACAATCAATTCCAAGCACCCGGAAAACAAGCAAAAACCGCGTCTCTCGGATAAAAATGCCAATGATCCCGTTCAGCAAAGTTTGCAAATCGACGGCAACGCCGCAGTGATTGCCGATATGAAAGAACCGAAAGAATTGGGCGAAGTTGATCTCGTCGCGTTTCTCCGCAACGACGATTTTCAGGTGAACGAGGTCGTTTACTCCGCGTCGGACGACGGTCAAAATTGGAAAACGTTGGGAAGCGTAAAACTTCCCAAAGGACGCGCCGGATACGACGAGCCGGTAAGTTATTCGCTCCAATTGAACATACCGATCAAAACGCGGTATGTGAAAGCCGAAGCGAAACGTGCGACGGGAACCGAAAGAATCCTTTTATCCGAATTGTTTCTCGTGCCGCCGAAAATCAAACCGGCAGAAGAAGAACCGATTGATCCGAACCGTCCCCAATATTTGCCGCCGCGTCCGATGCACGTGAAAAAAACGTTGGACGAAACGTTGCTTGCAGCGGGCGTGAATTTCATTTACGGCAGTTACGTTACCGCCGCGTTGATCGAGGAAGGAACGAACCGCGTTTGCGGCGTCGTTGTCAATAATCGTCAGGGCGAACAAGTCGTTCTTGCAAAAACGATCGTCGACGCGACGCTCTTTCATGATTTTTCTATAGCCGTTGCCGATGAAAAAAGTTTGCGGGAATATCAAGTTTTTAATCGCAATGAAAAAGTTTTACCGAAACAGGAATACGTTGTTGTCGGCGGAGAACCGCAGACATTTACGGATCGTTTCGGGTTGAGTGGATCGCCGCAAGTGATGGGAACGTATTTCGGCAAGTGGCCCAATGAAGCCAAAACCGAATCGGGAACTTACAAACTCATTCGTTATCGGATCACGCGGTCGAATTTACCGCAAAACCTTGAAAATTTTGAATCGAAATTGCAGTCGGCGATATATCATCAGGATCAACAAGAATGCGCCGACGCTCTTTGGTATGAATTACCTTACGACTATTCTCAATTGATTCCGAAATCCGAAATGGAACGCCGCGCCGTGATTTTTGACCGTAAGACGCGCCCGATTAACCTGATTGCGCAAGGACGAAAACTCGGCGAACAATTTGCTAAAACAGCCAAATTACAGCCGAAAATTGATCCGGCAAAACTTCGTCCGTATTATAGTTTCGATCAACCGAAATCCGCTTCTTCAAAAATTGTCGGAATTGACGTTCCGCGTCCCCAACAGGAAACGTTGGTTGATTTGCCGACATTGACGATTCCCGCATCGAGTACGTTTCCTGAAGATAACAATTACGACGTTATCGTTGTCGGCGGCGGAACGTCCGGCGTTCCGGCGGCGATTGCGGCGGGACGGCAAGGCGTGAAAGTCCTCTTAATTGAATATCTGCACGGACTCGGCGGCGTAGGAACCGAAGGAGCGATTGCCAATTACTATTGGGGAAACCGCGTCGGATTCACCGCTGAAGTCGAAGGCGGAAAAGCGGCGTGGGTTATTGAACAGCGTAAACAATGGTGGCGGCAGGCGTGTCTTGAAGCCAATGTGCAGATTCAATACGGTGCGATGGGAATCGGCGCGGTGGTTTCGCCGGACAATCCGAAAAAAGTCGTCGGCGTCAAAGCGGCGGTGAACGGCGTTCCGCAATACTTGTTTGGAAAAGCGATTATTGACGCAACCGGAAACGGCGATATTGCGTTTGCCGCCGGAGCGTTGCCGATGTATATCAACGCCGACGAAATCGCGGTTCAGGGAGCTGGTTTACCGCCGAAAGAACTTGGCGGACGCTATCGTAACACGGATTACGCTTTTGTTGATGAAAGCGATATTTTCGATTCGACGCACATGTTTGTTTACGCGAAAGACAAATTTCCCAACGCTTTCGACCTTGCAAAAATTCTTGACACGCGCGAGCGGCGGCGGATTGTCGGCGATTATGTGACGACGGTACTTGACCAAATCAATGAACGAACGTATCCCGACACGATTGTTCAGTCGCGTTCCAATTTCGACACGCACGGCTACACTGTCGCGTCATATCTTGAAATTGAGCATCCCGACCGGCGCGGGTTTTATTCGTATTCGCCGTATCGAATCAATCTTCCACGCGGTTTGGACGGCGTCTTGGTTTCAGGATTGGCTTCCAGTTGCGAACGGGACGCGATTCCGTTGATGCGTATGCAGCCGGACTTGCAAAATCAGGGATACGCGCTCGGATATATTGCCGCAACCGCCGTAAAAGATTGCGTGCCGCTGCGCGGGGTGGATATTCGCAAAGTGCAAAAACATCTTGTTGAAATCGGGAATTTGCCGGAATCGGTGTTGATCGACGACGACAATTATGAAGCGTTGAAAGCCGAATTACCGGAAGCGGTACGAAATCTGCCGAACAGCGAAACGTTTGAAGGAGCGTACCGGATTTTCTGGTATCCCGAAGAAGGGCGGAAACTTGTGCGAGAGGCGTTTGACGCGGCGAGCGATAAAAAAGTGCGGTTGTGTTATGCGCAAATGCTTGCCGTGATGGGCGATCCGGTTGGCGTGGATTTGTTGATAGAAAAAGTGCGGTCTTACGGCAAATGGGATGCGGGCTGGAATTTTCGCGGTATGGGACAATACGGCTCTGCGCTCAGTCCGCTTGACCGTTTCATTTTGGCGTTGGGACGTTCCGGCGACAAACGCGCTGTTCCGGTTATTGTTGAGAAATTGAATCTACTGACGTTTGCCGACGACTTTTCTCATTATCGGGCGTGTTCTCTTGCATTGGAAAATCTTGGCGATTCGTCCGCCGCTCCGGCGCTTGCCGCCGCGTTGAAAAAGCCGAACGTTTCCGGTTACGTGCATTGTTCTATTGACGTTGCGAAAAAATGGGACAAAGCCGACCCGAAAGTCGATACCGCCGAGAAGAGCCGCCGCGATTCGCTATTGGAAATCGGACTTGCGCGGGCGTTGTATCGATTAGGCGATCAAGACGGTTTGGGCAAATCAGTTTTAACCGATTACGCCGAACACGATTTACGCGGTCATTTCAGCCGCCATGCGCGGTTGGTTTTGGGAAAATAAAAACGTTTCCGTTCATACGACGCAAATACCGGTATTGTAAGAATTTTTTGAATTGAGGGCGGTTCTAATAACCTCCTCTCCTTCTTTACAAGATTGAGAGCGTCCTTTATGATTATCTTTTAGAGTTTTTAGTCCGTCCGTTCCTTTTATTTATTTACTCAAACTGCAAATAAAAATTACACAGAAATCAGAGATTGCGTAAAAAAGGAGATTGCGTTATAATGCGGCGAGTAAAAAAAATCCCCGATTGGGAACACCGCAAGAAACGCAAAATCCAAAGTTTATTATATCCCACCTATCCCGCGAGTGTCAAGTTTTTTTTCAAACGCCTTCTTAGAGTAAGTCTTTAACTGGTCAAATTTGTTTTTTCGAGTTAATTTAGCATACGGCTTGACATGGCAATATGTATCATTGCTTTTGCGGAATCGGTGTTTCGTTCGTAATCTTTCGAGTTGCGTCGGTATTTATTGATCCATGCAAAGGTTCGTTCGACGATCC
>JAISZO010000050.1 GCA_031269105.1 Planctomycetaceae bacterium
TTCAACAAACAAATTTGGAATATTTTTTTGACAGGATTAACATGATTTACAGGAGAGATCAGAATAAAAAATCTTGTTAATCCCGTCCTAAAAAATAAGTTTTTAGAAATTCCCTTAATCTTGTCTAAAAAATAAAATTTTAGACGTTCCTCTCGATAAATTTTGAGGTTTTGCTCTTTCTGGTTCTCGGAAATTTTGTTATGATCTCTTGGTTTTTTCATAAAATATCATTGTTTCGCAGAATCGGCAAATATGCACAAACAGTCGTATCATTTTCTATTTCGTTATTTCACGCTATCGCAACTCGCCGTAATTCCTTTAATGGCAAGATGTTGTGCGGTAATCATCGCGGTATTCATTTTATGTTCCGCAACAGGTTGCGAAACGTTGAACAAACTTTTAGGCGGACGCATTTTTACGAAATCACACACGCTAAAACCGCCGAATGTTCTTCCAACAGAAGCGACATTAAATGATATTATGACATTTGTAAATAACAATAATGGACGCAAGCGTTCTTTTGTAACGACAAATGCACGAATATCAATTGACGGCGTTCCTGTTGCTCTTAACAGTCAAATTGTGTATGAATATCCCAAGAAATATCGTGCGATTGGCGTGGTGATGGCTCTTTCTGGTAATGATTTTGACATCGGCAGCAACGAGCGGCTCTTTTGGGTTTGGTATAAACAGGATCCGCAAAACGCGATTTATTATTGCAGTCGCGATCAATATGAAACAAGTTCGGTACGGGAAAACATTCCTATTGATCCGAATTGGCTGATTGAGGCGATGGGGATTGCTATTTTTCAGCCGAATGAAGAACATCAATTGATGGGACGCACGCCGGAAGGACATTGGAAAATCACAACGAAACGTCCGACGCCGACCGGTACGTTTATTAAAAATACTATTGTTGACAGTAATACGGCTTGCGTACTTGCACAAGAACTTTACAATCCGGTAGGTCGATTCGTCGCGTCGGCAGAATCGCCGAATCATACGGTCGATGCGGTAACGGGAATTACGTATCCGCAAACGGTCAATATGCGTTTTTATTTGGCGGGGAATCAACAATTTGGAATGCGACTGACAATGGGACAAGTACAATTCAATCAAAGCAGCGCGTTTGTAGCGGATACGTTTACCATGCCGAATCTCGGATCGCAAGCCATCGATCTCGGAAAAATCTCTGTTCAGCAACCTATCGTCCAACAAGTTTCCGGCGCTGTTCAATCCATGCCGGTTACGGGACAAACGCTGTAAATAAATTTTTGCTTATTCTAAATTTTATAAATCGTAACGATTCATGGATTATGAGTCGTTATATTTTTTTCTGAAAAATGACGAATAAAGATAAGAAGCGTTATTCTTTTTGACGCATTTGAAAATTTTATGACGTTTTTTTCGGTTTTGGTTCAATATTTGCTAATTTTAGTATAGAATAAAAAATAGTATCATTTATTTGTTATTGACTACTATCGCTTATCTACAATCTTTATAAACATTGTTTTTATTGGGGAAATTTATGTACGGCGAATTAGTGCCGACCGGCGGCGGCGACAATATTCCACTTCTCAAAAATGAACTCATTGTCGGACGGCGCGATGATTGCGATATTGTTTTGCGGTTTAATAATATTTCTTCGCGTCATTGTCGGCTTATTTTATCGGATGGTTATTGGTATGTGCAAGATATGCAAAGCACAAACGGCGTGAAAGTCAATGGTTTTCGCGTAGATGACCGTCGCGTTGATCCCGGTGCAAAACTTTCGATTTCCAAGCATGAATACTGTATTAACTACGATCCGAAAAAATTAGGCGCAACCAATCCAACGCCGCCGGATTCGCTCGATCTCGATATTTTCAGCAAATCATTGCTGGAACGCGCGGGACTGCAAAATCTCGCTGCCGCGCGAAGAAACGGCGGAAGTATGCCAAGCGCGCCTAGAAAAATCACCTTTAATTATGACGATTTAACTTTGGACGATATTTCTTTTGATTGAAAAAATCGTGAAATCAGCTTGACTTTATCGCAAAAATGTGAGAAAATTTTTCCCTATTGTAAAATCAATCGTTTTTGACGAAAAGAAATACGTGATAAAGTCCAATGAATTATTTTCAATCGTTACTGCTTCGCGGCGGCGGGTTGGTCGCGTCTTCGGCGGTGCATCACTGGATGAGTACGCTGGATTACAAGGCGGCTTATTATGATCCCTCCGTCGATCCGGCTTATCCCGAAGGAAACAGCCGTAAACGATTGTATATTTTCTGGCACGAGTATATTCTTTTCATGCTTTTTCTTCGGCGGCGATGTCGTTTGGCGATGTTGCTTAGCCAACATCGCGACGCGGATGTTTTGGAACAAATTGCGGGTATTTTTGGTTTCGGAACAGTTCGCGGCTCGTCGAGTCGCGGCGGCGTTGCGGCGATTCGTAAGATGATGCAAAAAGCAAAAGATTATCATTTGACAATTACGCCGGATGGTCCAAGAGGTCCGAGACGTAAACTTGCGCCGGGCGCGATTTTTTTAGCGTCGAAATTACAAATTCCGCTCGTATTGGTTGGACTTGGTTATGATCGTCCTTTTCGCGCGCCGACTTGGGATAAGTTCGCCGTTCCGCGGCTTTTCAGCCGCGCGCGCGCGATTGTAAGTCCTGAAATTTTTGTGCCGCCGAAATTAAATTCAGAGATATTGCAACAGATTTCCGCATCAATAGAAACAACGATGAATCAACTTTGCGATTACGCCGAAAATTGGGCAATATCTGGAGATTTGTTTCGGGGCGAATCGCAAATGACCGCCGGACCATTAAACGATTTCAATAATACAATAACGCTCAAACAAGCGGGCGTTAAAAATGTCTCTTGGGAATTTTAACGTTTTTTACGGAAAAGAAATCGGCGTCTTTACGCCGCAAATTGCGCAAGAACTTGTGATTTACTTAGTCGTCTCTGAAAAAGCGAATATCCCTTAAAAAATAGTGTTGACGAGCGTTTTTTGTTTGTTAGAATTTGCAAGTTGTTTTTTGTAAAACAGCGTTTTTCAAAAAACTGCGGCAAAACGAATTGTTTCGTAACCGGCGTTATCGAATTGGCGAAGAAAAGATGAAAACGCTCGTCGCCGAAACAATCCGCCCGGCGCTTGAGAATCAATTCGTTTCCTCCAAAGAACTCTCCAAGATCGCGGGCGATACAACTTTTACCGCGAGAGAATAGCCCGGCGCGTTGGTCATAAATCTGCGACGAAAAAATATAAGAACTATTTTCACAAAAATTTATCATAAGGAATAAAAAACTTCGTGACTTTGCGCCTTTGCGTGAGAAATGTTTTCACACAGAGACGCAAAGAAGTTTCATTGTTCAAGAGAAAAACATCGCGCATCCGACCGACGCCAAACGCGGACTTGTTTGCAAAGCGTTTCATTATTTTGTTCTAACACGTGATTACGTTTGAAATTATGAAAATAATCGCGTTGAGAATCTGGCGAAGGTCTGTCGTTCCGGGACGACCGCCCGTACCGCTCTCCCTGTCAGAATGTTTTTCGGAGGCGTCCTAAAATTTCTGAAATCCATGGGCGTTGACGATTGTCTATATTTTTAAAAACGAACTGATCATAATACTTCGCCAGCAAATATCACGGTTTCCTATCAAATATCACGGCGTTCCGTGATATTTGCTGGAAAAAAGATAAAAATCACTGAAATTTCTCATTGGCATAGAAATTGCTTTAATAAGATTATCAGAAACGATTTGCTATGAAATTTTGTTAAGCAAATCACCAACTCAAACAAAAGTTTTGATGAAAGGACGCAATATGCGCAAATCAAATCAAATCAAATCAAATCAAATCAAATCAAATCAAATCAAATCAAATCAAATCAAATCAAATCAAATCAAATCAAATCAAATCAAATCAAA
>JAISZO010000006.1 GCA_031269105.1 Planctomycetaceae bacterium
TATGTATTATAATTTTCCTCCATTTTTCCTTATTTGTTTTAGTCTAAAAGGTATCATAACTCAGCAATATTAAAGAACTTATGAACAGTCGATCCTAATCGGCTTCAAGGAACTACTGAAAATGTCTTATGATGCGTCTGAAAAATAACTTATATTTCGTTGTCCCTTGATGGCAATGAAAAACAACAATAAAAAGTAATCAAAAGAGGAATGTATCATGGCATACTATTGGACGTCTGACTTGGAAATCGGAAACGCTTTAATTGATTCCGAACATCAACATTTGGTAGTAGCGGTTAATAAATTGCTGACCGCTTGTTCAGAAAACAAAGGATACAAAGTTTTAGACAAGCTGTTGAGTTTCTTAGTAAAATATGCGGCGAAACATTTTTGCGATGAAGAAAAACTTCAATTAGAATGTAATTATCCCAATTACACGAATCATAAAAAACAACACGAACAATTCAAATCGACCGTTCACGACTTGATAGAAAGAACCAAACGCGAAGGAGCGAGTACGGAACTGGTGAACAAAGCGACGCTTTTTGTCGGCGATTGGCTTGTGTCGCATATTAAAGAAGAAGACCTGAAAATTGGAGAACATATTCACACGCTTCCCTTGGCTCTTCAAGAGACATTGCTCAAATAAAACGCGATTCAAAAAATAATCAAAATAGAATTGGTAAAAACAGATTCTATTTTTGATTTTGCGAAACGTCAGAAAAAACGTATTTTACTCTTAAATTTTATTTTATGAGATGAGATTTTTTTGAATGTTTCGTATTTATTTATTTTTATAAACCATGTTTTTCTCGTTAACTTATCTAAACTAACAGGCGACATTAAGAATTTTTATAAATTTTGAAACAATGAGGAAAATTCATCTTGCGTCATTCGTGAAAAAAAGTAATAATACGCTGTTGTTGCTCTCGTTTTTGAGAAATTTTTGTGACAGTCTGTTTTTCTGAAATAAAAATATAACTTAACGTAAAACGCAAAGTGTTCCAAGTTGTTATAATGAAACCAGTTTGGGAATTTCTCAAAGCAAAGAAATCGTTGGTCGATTAAAATGATGGTTTTGTGATTTTGGATACAAATCTATAAATTACAGGATATATAGTTTACGCAATTTGTTCAAAATAACGCAAAAGAACAAAACGTCATTTTTTTTGAAAAAATTTGGAAAACCCCCATCCGAATTTCAATCTGTTGCGTATAAATCCTCATGCGGAGACGACGCAACCGAACGAGAACCAAAATATCGTGGAAATCAGGTTGCCCTGTCGCTTTGATTTTGGTATTTTACGAGAAAGAACTCAACTGAATCTTGATTTGTTAGAGAAGAAAAACAACAAGATATTTTACCTGGGAGAATAAAAATGAATATTTCCGGTTCGCAATTTGTTCATGGTTCGCATTCCGTTTCAGCGCCGCATTCTGCCGTCAAATCGCAGCAAACATTGGCGTCGCAAAAACTTATGTTGAAATACAACGCCGACAAGATTACGCTTTCCCATGCGGCTCAACAAGCTCAAACCACCCGCGAAACCGGTTCGGACGAAGTTCGCTACGATCTGATTAATCGGATTCGTTCCGAGATTTCCGCCGGAACCTACGACACGGATGAAAAAATGGACGCCGCTCTGGAAAAAATGCTTGTCGGCATTGGCGGTTGAAAAACAATATTTCTTCCGTCCGCGTCAATAAAATCGTTTTCGTAACGCGACTTTTACCGCGAAGTTAAGAATCGTCTCTTTCGTGTAACTTCGTGGTTTTTCGTAATGAAAAAATCCTTCTGTTCCCAACCAAAAACATTCTCCATCTTTTATAAAGATTGGTAAATATTTTTTGAGTCAAGAGCGAACTTTTGCAATCAGATACCGGCGGAAATTTACTCTTCCAAAAAAATATTGATGATTTCCAGAGCGTCGATAGAACGTCGCGGATGTTTGGGATACGCCGGATCGCGCGGCAGAATAATGACGGACTGAACAAGTTGAATGTAAGATTCCCGAATTATGTTAATCTCTTCAAAATTAAGCGAATTTCGCAATTTTTTCCAGCAATGATTTAACATTTCATGAGCGATATTATCGCCAAATAACGATCGCGCGACAAGGGAATCGATCTGACGGATTTCGTTTTCAAATTTTGGAAAACGTTTTTTTAAATGTTGCTGCGAAAAAGACGACTTTGTTTTTTTGACTTTGTGAATAATATTTCCCGGAAACGATTGTTGAAACTGCAAATCAAGATTGTCAAAAATAGGATCGGCGTTTTTATTGTCGGAAGAAAAGGAGGAGTTTTTATCATCCGCCGATTTTTTACATTCAAAAACATGATGCGCGAAATCGCCGCGCAAGACTTCTTTGTTTTTAGAAGATTTTTCCGCGAGGGACGTTTCGCCGATCTGTCCGCCGCAATCCATCTTATTGCTGCGCGCAACAATCGTTTCACGTTCCAATTTACGAATTATTTTTTCTCCTAAACGATTCAACGAATGCCAATCTGGAGTTCCCCGATGATTTTCAAAAAGATGGAATTTTAATTGTTCTTCCATTTGTTTCTCGAAAAAATCATACTGATTGAGATCGAGTATTCTATAAATCAAACTCGCCCAACTGGGTTGTGAAAGAATTTGATTTCGTAATCTGTTTTGATCCATGTTCAACACGTTAAAAAGCGGCAAAAGATATTTTTGACAAATTTGACGCACCACAGCGCTGCGTTCATAGACTCCCATAACCCGCAAGGGTCTCAAACTGGAAAAATGCAGCGACGTTGCAAAAGAAATTTCCGTCCGCAACGTTAGCGGAAAACATTGAATCAGTCCATTAATCAATTGAATTGACGGCGATATCCATGTAAACAACGTGCAAACAGAAGAAATTGAGGAAGCTACAAGTCCGGCGAGAGTCGTTATGCCGGGATAGTCGCGTAATGCGTCCAGCATATCTCGGTTGATCATCGAAAGCGAAACAGGTTCGATTTTCAACGGTTTTAGAGAAAATTCTTGCGGAACAAAATTCGGAGTCGGAACGAAAAACTGAAAATTTTTCCCCGATAAAAGCGAATGATAAAGCGCGACGACATTGTTATCAAACGATTTTAATAATTGGGGCGAAATCACTAAACAATGCGAATACAAACCGGTTTCATTACTTTCAGAAACGTATTCCGTTGAAAGAGAACCCAACGCAAACGATCCGCTCGGCAACGGATGAAAATAAAGATGCGGCTCGTTTGAAGCGTCGGCGAATCCGTTATGATTTTCAGACGGCAAGGGAACGTCGCCCTCAAAATCAAACGCCCAACCGATCAATTCTTCTTCGTCGCAACGCGAAATGCCGAACGTCTCGGCTAAAATTTTACCATTTTGCGGATTCCGCCGATTATTGACATGTAAAAGCGCTTGTTCAACAAAGTCTTTGTCATTTTTCATATTCAGAACCCGCCTCTTATGTTGTTCTACTTGTATCGCGCAACTCATAAATAACAGCCCGAAACGTAAGCGAGAGTTTTCCCGCCGCTCTGGGACGCCATTTCTAAAATCTCGACTTATTTTAGCATGGTCAGTATAAAAATAGTTTTTATTACTTTTGTAATTTTACCCTATTCTAATAGAATATGCAAATTTTTCTTTGTCTATCTTTCAAAAAATTGATATGTTGTTTAGGTATGTTTCTGTATTATCATGCTAATCTTTCTTCAGTTTTCAGTCAATTTATTTAATACCACAATATCCACAACATCATTGATTTGCCGAAATGCTTTCGCAATCGATTGAAAGGAAATCTATCTTTACTTGATAAATACAAAGTAGAACAACATTTATTACAAGACGCAAAAAACGTTTTTTGTAAATCAGACGTTCGTATAAAGAAAAACGTCAGACTTTCCGAGTTCAAGCTCGTCAAAATTCGCGATGGAAATCAATCCGATTTGTTCTAAATATTCGATTCGCGCTCCCACGTCGGTCAGTGCGAGAAGCGTCCAGACGCCGGATTGCGACAAATACATTTTTCTCGCAATTTGCGCAATGCTCATCGGTTCGCGGCTGTTTTGCAGGACGTCAAGAATTCGTTCCATGCGGCGTTGATGACTTTTGCGGATAATATCAATTCGCATCGGTAAATCAAGAATGATTTGCTCGTGACCGGGTAAACCGATTTTGCCTTCCGCAATTTTCTCGATTTTTCCAAGAGAATCGCGGTAATGAATGTAGCCGGTGTGCGGCGCGATTTGTTCGGGCCAAATTTGCGTGATGGTTCGCGCCAAAATGTGATCGCCGAGAATAATATGACTCGAATCGACAAACAAACAAATATGTCCCGGACTATGCCCCGGCGTATGACAAACGGTAATTCCGTCGAACTGTTCGCCGTCTTTGAGCCGACGGCTGATAGAATACGGCTTGCCGCGTCCGCGAATAAAACCAAACGCTTCGATGATTTCGCGCCGACGCTCTAATTCCACTCCGGCGTGTTGCAAAAATTCGTCGAAACGCCGGTTTCCCACCGCCGCGCGTTCATCGTAACGTTCAAAAACGCCGGCGTCGTATTTATGACACCACGCTTCCGCGCCGGTCAATTCGAGGAATTGTTTTCCGCCGCCGCCGTGATCGATGTGAGCGTGCGTGACGACGAGCCGTCCAATGTCGGTCGGTTGAAAATCTTCTTTATACATTGTCCGCACAAGCTCAAGTCCGCTCAACAATTCGCGGTCGCATCCGTTTTCGCCGGTGCCGCAGTCCGCCAAGATTGCGGAATGTTTGTCAAAGTCATGTTCTCTGTTATTCGACGAATCGTCCGGCTTGCCGAGAATCAGATACGAATAACCCGGTAACGGACGCAAAGTATCGCAGCGAATCCGGTAAATACGTCGTCCCGCGTCCGTCTCAAAACGGACGACATGTTGATACGGATCATATTCGATTTCGGTTGAACTTGACATAGCAATATTTTGTGATAGGATTACAGTTCTTCTTATTTTACTAAAACTTGTTTTTACGTCCATTGCCGTTCTTGTTGACTTTGAGGCGTTTCGTCCCTTGATTGACCAGGCTCGTCCCGTGAAACCGCAACCCAAAGGCGGAAAAAAGCCCTACGATAACGTCCTCGTCTGCAAAGTTCTTGTCCTCAAATATCTTTACAACCTTTCCGACGAACAGACCGAGTTGCAAATTCGCGATCGTCTTTCGTTCCAATATTTTCTCGGTCTTACGAGAGCCGACAAAATTCCCGACGCCCGCACGATTTGGCTTTTCGGCGAAGAGCTTCACTGCGCAAATGTCGAACGCAAGTTGTTCGAGCGCTTTCAAAAGGCGCTTGCCGGAAAAGGTCTTGTCGCCAAAGCAAGTAGTATTGTTGACGGAACGTTTGTCGAAGTTCCCAAGCAACGCAATCGTCGCGAGGAAAACGCTCAAATCAAGAGAGGCGGGATTCCCGAATCCTTTACGTAAAATCCGCACAAAAAATCTCACAAAGACGTTGACGCACGTTGGACGAAAAAAAATAACGCGAGTTATTTTGGTTATACTCATTTCGCTAACGACCCCGTTCTTTACAAAGTTTCATAAAACCTTATAATACGAATAATAGATTTTTCTAAAATTTTGTCAAGGACGACCTCCCTGCTCCACCTAACTTTA
>JAISZO010000122.1 GCA_031269105.1 Planctomycetaceae bacterium
GATAAAGTTAGGGGGAGCAGGGAGGTCGTCCTTGACAAAATTTTAGAAAAATCTATTATTCGTATTATAAGGTTTTATGAAACTTTGTAAAGAACGGGGTCGTTAGCGAAATGAGTATATCTGAAACCTTACCTGATACTTGTTACCTGTCGTCTGACTGAACCCTCGAAAACCTACCAAAATGATAAGGAAAAGGTTTCAGGTTTCAGCGATCAAAAGTCGGGATTCCATGACTTCATTTCAGAATTTTCTAAAATTTGACGAGATTTTTTCCGTTTTTTTAAAACATTTCCTCATTTCCGGTTACTTAAATGTAAAATAAATGACATGTTTCCGTGGTTTTATCGAAATTCGAGTCGTTAAAAATGAGAATGAAAATCATTAGACGACTCCTATCAAGGGAAAAAGCAAGGACGATTCCACAAGACCTGTTTCCGTTGAGAAAAAAGGAATCGGCAGGAAAATGTTTTTTTAAGAAACAAGATTCCATTTAGGGAATTTCTCAAAACATTCAATAAATAATTTTTTTTCGACAGGATTAACATGGTAGATTGGAATAAAAAATTTTGTCAATCCTGTCTAAAAAATAAGTTTTTAGAAATATTCCTTATTTATTACGCGAAAAATAAAGTCAATGTCTGTTCCGCAAATTGAAACAAGACGAGACACGACAGAAAAATCAAAAATTTTGTCGTCAAAAAATGGCGTTGTCATTGATTGGGAAGCCGCGCTTCGTGAAAACGAATCGTGGTTACGGAGCGTTATCGCCGCGCAAGCGGGAGAGTATGCGGCGATTGACGAAATTTGGCAAAATGTTTCGTTAGCGGCAGTCAAACAGCAATCGCCGTTGCAGAACGCAATGCGGGTCGGAGCGTGGCTTTATCAGTTGGCGGTGCGGCAATCGTTATTGTATCGCCGGACGATGGGACGGCGGCGAAAGTTAATCGAGCGTTACGCGGAACATGCGACGCCGGTTTCGCGCAGTCGGGCGGAACAAAATCCGCTGGAATTTCTGCTGGCGGAAGAACGTCACGAACAAGTGCGTCAGGCGTTGACGACGCTGACCGAAGAAGATCGGGAAGTGTTGTTACTGAAATATATTCACGATTGGAGTTATCAGAAAATTGCGGAAACGCTCGACGCGACGGTTTGTACCGTGCAATCGCGTTTGTACCGCGCCCGCCAACGGCTTCGCGAAGCGTTAGAAAAGACGATAGACGCCGGACGCTAGATTCTGCCGCTGGTTTACTCCGTTTTATTGATTAAAAACCCAAAACCATTCCCCGAACCTGTTCCCTAAAATGTGAGAAAATGATTATGTCCGTTGAAAACGACGCTTATTTTTTGCAGCAGCTTGATTTGCTGGTGGACGGCGAATTGCCGGAAGAAGAACGCAAAAATTTTCTGACCGTTTTAGATCAGCTTCCCGACGGTTGGAAAAAATGCGCCGTTGCGTTTTTGGAAGCGCAACTTTTCGCGCAGGCGTTGCAGACGCCGGTTCGCTCGACGATTCCGCAACGGTCGAATAACGCGGTTTGCGTAAAAAGTCAACGGCGTCGGCGGCAAACGTCGGCGGCAATTTGCATATCGCTGGCGGCGGTTGTTTTAGGCGGATTGTTGGTTTATCAGTGGAAAAATCCACAGATCGCGCCGTTGAATACGGGCGGATTCGTTCAGAATCAAAATGCGCCGATGCAGGAAAGACAGAAAAACAGTACGGCGTTTTCCAACAACGAATACGAACCGGCATATTTTATGAATCCGGTCAATCCGACGTTTGCCAATTTGACGTCGCAAAAAATGCCGAAACCGGAATATGTTACGTTGTCGATGGACGATTCCCGGCAAACGGCGCAAATTCCGTGTTATCGTTTCGGCGATATTGACGCGGGACGTTATCTCAATTCGCCGCCGTCCATTTCCCATCGCGAATTGCAGCGTATTATTCAGCGCGGCGGCGACGTGGACGTTAACCGGCATAACCTTGTCGTGCCGGTCGGAAACAATCGTCACGCCGTCATTCCGGTGGATCAAATTATCGTCAAATACAACGGCGGCAACGGCGTATTGTAAAATTTCTCCGCGCAAGCCGCGTTAAAGAATCATGAAACAATATTGCGCGAAGCGAAAGCAAGCGTAATGAAAACGTTACTAAAAACAAAAAAAACTCAATGAAATGAAGGAGTTGAAAATGCAACGAAAACATTTTTGTCAAATGTTATTGAATTTGGGCTTGGCTGCCGCGACCGGATTTTCCGGCGGCATGGCGTTTGCCGACGGCGATAAAGTTACCGTGATCAAAGAACAATCGGTAACGGAACAACCGTTGCCGCTGACGCCAAATACTACGCCGCCGAGTAATACGCTGAATGATCGTACGCTTTTGTCGCTGACGAAAGTTCCCGATTATTGGATCGGCGTTCAAGGCGGCGAGATTCAGCCGCCGCTTCAAACGCATTTGGGACTTGAAGAAAATGAGGGCGTTCTCGTCGAATGGGTTGCGCCCGAGAGTCCTGCGGACAAAGCGGGCGTAAAACAATACGATGTGATTCTCAAAGTCAACGATACGCCGGTAAGCAATGTCGGCGATATCGTGAAAAAAGTCGATGAAATCAAAGACAAAGAACTGACGCTTGCGATTATCCGCAAAAGCGAACCGAAAGAATTAAAACTCACGCCGGAAAAACGTCCTGATAACGCAAAAGCGTCCGGCTTACCGCAACAGCGACAACGCTCGTTCAATTCGGTTCATCCCGGCGTGATCATTGAGCGCTTCGACCCGTTTGAAAGAAACGGTAAATTACCCGATAATCTCCCGGAAGAATTTCGACAAATGATTGAGCAAATGCAAAAACAGACGCCGCAAATTGCAGCGCCGAATCCCTTCCGCGGCAGATTTGCCGATCTATTCCGATTCAATCCCGAGACATCCAACACAACGACCATGCAGATTTCCATTGAGCCGGACGCCCAAAACGGTGACGGAGGAACGTTGACCGTAAAGAAAAACGGACAAACGTGGTCAACGTCGCAGTTTTCCGATTTGCCGAAAAACGTGCAAAAAGACGTCGCGGAGATACTGAAAAACAGCGTTGACGAGAAAAACGTCGGCGATTGGATTTCCGAACAAATGAAAAGCGGACGACGTTTAACGTTTTCCGTCACCATTTCCGGCAACGCTTCTTCCGAAGGCAATCAAGATAAACCCGAAAATAAAAAATCGGAAGAAACGACGGTGAAACCGGAAACGTAAAAAAGAATTTTCAAGAAAAATACGACAGACAAGAACGTTTTGTTCTTGTCTGCATTATTCTGCATTGCGTCAAGATTAAGCCTGAAGAAAGGAGTTAAAGAATGTTATAAGTCATTACATTGAAAACCTTTCGTGAGTACCTTGCGGGACGCGCCCGCCCTGTAAGGTCTGACCAACCGCCGGAAGCGGGTTTTGCGTGGGGGCGAGTAATCGTCACTGCGAAGCGTAAACAGCCAGTCCGAAAGCCTCAGCATTGAGCTTCGAAAATCTGTTAATGTCA
>JAISZO010000124.1 GCA_031269105.1 Planctomycetaceae bacterium
AACATATTGATTTCACTTCTGAATATGGTGAAACAAAAAATACCTGAATTTTGTATCGAATACGCCTTTATGGAGTTTAGCGATAAAACACTGGAAAAAGGGATTGCCGCGCTTGCCGCCAAAAATGTTTCAGAAATAAAGGTGGTGCCTTATTTTCTTTTCTCCGGCATTCATCTGCAAGAGGATATTCCCAATATGATTAACCAATGTCTGGCACATTATCCTGAAATTAAAATTGTGATGGGAGAATCACTGGGAATCGATCAACGTCTTGCGGATGTTCTGGCAGATCGTATCAGAGGATAATTTCTGATGAGAAAATTATTTATTGTCGGTTTTGGCGTCGGTCATGATGATTTTCGGACAAAAAAAGCTGCCGATGTAATTCGGTCGGCTGACCGGATTTTGACACTTTCACGTTTTTTTCAAAACAATCCGTCCGTCGAAAACGTCAATTTGTCCGAATTGATGCAACAATTAAATCAACCCGTTTCGGGAACAACGGTAGTTTTAGTCGGCGGTGACTGTTGTTTTTTCAGTATTACACGGGAACTTGTTCAAAAATTTTCAAATTTGTACGAAATTGAATTGGTCAACGGAATAAGCAGCGTTCAATATTTTAGCGCAAAAATTGCGGTTCCTTACGACGATGCGTTACTGATCAGCGTTCATGGAAGAAAAGAACAAATTGTATCACATACCACTTATAATAAAAAAATTTTCGTACTAACCGGTGGAAAATATAAAGCACAGGATTTATGCAGAATTTTATACGAAAACAATTTAACGGAGGTGAAAATTCAGATTGGTGAAAAATTGTCTTGTTCAGATGAAAGAATTGTCAACGGAAATCCCGAAACGTTAAAAGATATTATTTTTGACGATTTATCGGTAATGTACCTTGAAAATGAATCTGCACAGAATCCGCGTCAGGCGGTTTGTGATGATGATTTTATTCGCGGTCATGTTCCGATGACCAAAGAAGAAGTACGTTGTCTTTCGCTACGGAAACTTGGAATTCAGCCGGAAGATATTTTGTACGATATTGGAGCAGGAACCGGTTCGATGTCGGTGGAAATGGCACATTGGGCATTTGAAGGCGTTGTTTATGCGATTGAAAAAAATGATGAAGCCATTGAATTGATTAAAAAAAACAGAATCAAACATGGAGCGTTCAATATTGTTGTTATCAAAAATCAGGCTCCCGAACATTTCACGGAACTTCCTGTTCCGAATAAAGCGTTTATCGGAGGAAGTTCGGGAAATATTGATACAATTGTTAATGCGTTGTTGGAAATGAATCCGAAAATTAAAATTGTTGCCAATGCCGTTTCGTTACAAAGTCTGAATCAGATTCTTAACGCTTATGCCGTATTCGGATTAACGGAAACAGAAACAATTTGTGTCAATATCGCAAAGTCGAAAAAAACCGGCAATTACGATATTATGACGGCGCAAAATCCCGTTTATATTGTTACGGGAACACGGAGGGAACAATGCGAATCATGATTGCGGGAACCGGAAGCGGTTGCGGTAAAACAATGATCACGTGCGCCGTTCTTTCCGTACTAAAACAACAAAACAAGAAAGTTGTTTCATTTAAGTGCGGACCGGATTATATTGATCCGATGTTCCATACGAAAGCAACACAAACTGAAACGTATAATCTTGATTCCGTTCTCATGGGAGAAGATGGTGTACGTTATTCTTTGCGGTCGCATACACGAACATGTGATATTGCCGTTATTGAAGGCGTGATGGGACTTTATGACGGAATCGGCGATAAAGGCAACGCTTCCACCAATTATTTGTCACAAATTACAGAAACTCCCGTTGTGTTGATTGTGAACGCAAAAGGAAAATCGTTGTCTTTATGTGCGGAAATTAAAGGTTTTCTGGAATTTGCAAAAAATAATATTGCTGCGATTATTCTTAACCGGATCACTTCGGCGTCGTATCCTTTTTATAAGGAAATGATTGAAAATAACGTTGGAATCCGTGTGATTGGTTTTATGCCGGAAATACCGGAAGCGTATATTGAATCGCGTCATCTGGGATTGACAACCGCAAATGAAATTTCTGATATTCAAAACAAAATTACACTGCTTGCCGAAAACGCACGGAAATCAATCAATTTTGAAACACTTTGCGAATTGGCGGCAACCGCAAAAGAGATTCATGGAACGGAATTTACTTTTGAAACAAATTCAAGTTTTCCGAAACATGATTATTCCGTCAATCTTTATGCGGCTTGCGACGAGGCTTTTTGTTTCCATTATGAAGAGAATCATCAACTTCTTGAACGTTTGGGCGCAAAGTTACATTTTTTCTCTCCGCTGCATGACCGTGAACTACCGGAAAATGCCGACGGTCTTATTTTTTGGGGCGGTTATCCTGAACTTTACGCGGCTGATCTGGAAAAAAACACCACACTCAAAGAATGTATTCGTTACCGTTATAAACACGGATTGCCGATTTACGCGGAGTGCGGCGGTTTTATGTATCTACAGGAATGTTTGACGGATATTCACGGATCACAATATTCGATGCTCGGAATTATTCCCGGAAATGCGGAAATGACAAACCGGCTTCAAGATTTTGGCTACGTTAAATTGACCGCCAATCACGATAATATGCTTTGTTCTCAAAATGAAACCATTAACGCCCATTCCTTTCATTATTCCAAAAGTAGTTACAACGGCAAGGATTTTACCGCAACAAAAATAAGCAACGGTAAATCTTATCCTTGTATTGCTGCAACGCAAAATATTTTTGCCGGTTATCCGCATATTCATTTTCTGGGTAATCGGAAATTTGCGGAAGGATTGATCAAAACATGTTTCCATTATAGAAATAAATTACAGTAAATAAATTATAATAAATGAATTACAGTAAAAATTTTATAACAAATCCCGTTGAGATTGAAAAGAAAAGTTTTGAAATCATCGCCGGATTACTGAAAGATAAAAAACCGCTTGGAAAAAACGCTCCGATTATTCAGCGTGTGATTCATACAACTGCGGATTTCGATTATCTTGAAAATCTTGTTTTTTCGGAAAACGTTCTGGAAAAAACGATGAACATTCTGAAACAAGGAGTCAATATTATAACAGATACGAAAATGGTCAGAGCCGGAATTAACAAGCGAAGTCTTGAAGAATTAAAAAGTTCTGCTTATTGTTTTATTGATCACCATGAAGTTGCGGAACTGGCAAAGATTCATGAGACAACCCGTTCGGCGGAGGCAATGGAATTTGCGGTACAAAATGTTGCGGAACCGATTTTGTTTGCAATTGGTAATGCGCCGACGGCGCTTATAAAATTGTACGAAATGATTACGCAAGAACGTTGTAAACCGTGCCTTATCATTGGAGTTCCTGTCGGGTTTGTTAATGTTGCGGAATCGAAAGAACTGATTATGGAGCTGGACGTCCCATTTATTGTTTCACGAGGAAGGAAAGGCGGAAGCAATGTCGCGGCAGCTATTCTTAACGCAATTTTATACGAAACAATAAAACACAGAGAAAATACAGAATCATGAAAAATAGTTACAAATTTTTTAGAAACACCGACTGTATGTATTTTCCGTGTCATCAGGATGTTGACGCGGAGACGTTTAATTGTTTATTCTGTTATTGTCCTCTTTATTTTTTAGGCGATCAATGCGGAGGACATTTTGAATATGTCGGCAAGACAAAGCAAATCAAAAATTGTGCAAAATGTTCTATTCCGCATGAATTAAATGGTTATGATACAATTATTGCTAAATTGAAAAAATTGAACCAGCAAGATTCATAAAAAAATAGATAATATTTCATCGGAATTTTCAATGAATGTCTTTATAATCAAATAATTATTTCAACAAATCTTATTACCTTATTGTGTGCATTTTTGTATTATTATTAAAAAAACAGGTTACACTAATAAGGTTATTTGTTATTTTTCATTGTTACTACTGAGGTTGTTTTGTTAGGAAAAATAAGGTAAAAATAAGGTTGGGAGAAAGTAAAAAGTTAAAAACGAAAAGTGCAAAGTTTCGCAAGCGGAATGCGGCGCTCTGGGATTGAAACAATTATTTGTCCAATTTAAAAACCTTCGTGAAATTTCGCGTTTCTTTGTGTCTTCGTGGTGAAAATTTCACGTTTTCGCGGCAATTTGAAAAATCTGTTGGTTGAAATAAGGAGAAAATCATGCGACAACCGGAAAAATTAGGTCCGTTTCGGATTACGCAACAACTCGGCAAGGGCGGAATGGGAGCGGTGTATCAAGGGGCAAATATCAAAACCGGCGAACCGGTTGCGGTCAAAGTTTTGCTCGATAATTTTGACGACGAGTCTCCCGAAGCGCGGCGGCGGTTTGAGGCGGAAATCGAAGCGTTGCGGATGTTGCGTCATCCGAACATCGTGCGTTTGAACGGATACGGACAAGAAGGCGACCTCCTTTATTATGTGATGGAATTGGTTTGCGGAACGACGTTGTATAAAGAATTACGGAAGAAACGCGGTTTTTTTTGGCAAGAAGTCGCAAAGATCGGTTACGACGTTTGTCTTGCGCTCAAACACGGACATGATCGCGGCATTACGCATCGCGATCTCAAACCGGCAAATATCATGCTTGATAATAGCGGGACGCTCAAAATCGCCGATTACGGTATCGCGCATTGTTTTGGCGCCAGCCGATTAACCAGCGCCAACGCGGTGATTGGCACGATTGAATTTATGTCGCCGGAACAAGCGGTTGCCGGTCCGATTGGTCCCAAATCCGATCTTTATTCGCTTGGCGCGGTGCTGTACGCGTTGCTTTGCCGACGACCGCCGTATCTTGCGAAAACATTGTCGGAAATTATTTCTAAACATCAATCGGAACCGCCGGAAGACGCGTCGCATTTTCGTCAGGATATTCCGGTGGAATTGCTCAAAATAATACGGGGACTTTTGGAACGCGACCCGAAAAAACGTCCGAACAACGCTTTTCTTGCGGCGCGGCGGTTTGCGAATTTGCTGGAATCCGAATTTGGCGCTGTGAATGCTGCGATTGTTTTGCCGTCGCGTTTCGACGAATCGCCTGCCGTCGCAACAACCTCCGACGCAACGCGAACGGAAACGTCCGATTCTGAAAAACCGAATGAGAGTAAAAGCGGCGCGGCGTCGGAACGAACCATGATGTTTGCCGGAAATAGCGACGATTCGCAAGCGTTTTCGCTCCGACACGATATAACGCCCGACAAACGCGAACAAGAGAAAACCGTCAAACAATCCCAAACAAACGCTCCGATTTCGCAAAAGATTTCCGAACAGATTGCAAAGACGGACGTTTCGACGGAAGAAAAGAGGGAGCGCGAAATCCGTGAAGAATTGAACGATTCCGAATCGGACGCCAAGAACGACATATCGCGGCAATCGCCAAATTCCGTCTATCGTGATTTAACGAACAATGATCAAGGTTCGGAAGAAATTTTATCGCAAAACATCACGCGACAAACGTCGGCGTTTGAGCATTTGAAAAGTTACGCGCAAGCCGATAGGAGCGAGGAAAAGGAAAAGACGTCGAAACTGCCGCAGCCCAACAACGGAGAAACAACGTCTTCCAATAATACGTCCGATACGGGACGTCATTCGACGGCGGAACAAACGGATAAAATCGTTTCCTCAAAGGCGATTTCCAAATTTACGCCGGTTTATGAAGAAGAACTTGGCGGTTATCGGCGCGCGCAATGCGACAATGAAACGCGACCGTTTATTTCAATTCAGGTGGGATCGCTTTCGATTTGTCTTGTCGTTTTGGGATTATGGGCATGGTGGATGCTTTTGCCGCCTTCCGCCGACAAACTTTATCAAGCAATCGATCAACGCGTTCGGGCGGGAAACGCTTTTCCGCGTCAATCTGCGATCCTTGCGGCGGAAACGAATATCAAAAAATTCGCGGAAATTTATCCGCAAGATCGACGTATTTCTATTGTGTTGCAATATCAAAAAGAAATCGATTTGGCGCATTTAGAACGGGCGTTGGAACGGAATGGAAACGCCCTTGCAACAGACAAACAAATTCTACCGGTGCAGCGCGCGTATTTGGAAGCGATTGCGTTTATCAATACGGCGCCGGAAGAAACAATCGAACGTCTCGAAGCGTTAATCACTCTTTACGAAATTACTGCGCCGCAAAACGCAAATGACGAGGAAACGACAAATAAAAACGAAACGGAGAAGTCGAAAGCGTCCGCCAAAGAAAAAAATTCTATTGAGGAAAATCATCTTTTCGATGCGCCGGATTTGTCGAATCCGATCAGTATGACAGTTGAACTGGCGCGGCGAAAACTGGTTGCTTTACGAAATGAAATCGCGTCGATTCACGAAATCCAAGCGGAGCAACTTGTTCGAACATTAGAACGCATTGATCGCATTAACGCCATTGACCCGCAAAAAGCCGCCGCGATGAAAAACGCGGTTTTGAAACTCTATTCCGATAAATCATGGGCAAAAAAAACGCTCGATAAAATAAAAGAGTAAATTTCAGTCGCTCCCCAAACAAACGGGAAAAGATAAAAATTTTTCCATTTTTTATTTTTTACAGCTTGCGATGCAACGACAATATTATTACAATATATACAAAGACAATTTTTGTCGTAAAAAACTTTCAATAATTTCCTTCCTTCCTTTCTTTTTGGAGAAAACAAAATGACAAACATTTCCCGCCGTAGTTTTTTAGGTCAATCCATGATCGCCGCGACTGCCGTAGCGGGCGCCGGTTACGTTTCGCCGCGATTGGCGTTATCAGAAGACAATAAAGTCAGTCCCAACGAGCAGCTTGGAGTCGTGATTGTCGGAGCCAGAGGTCGCGGCTTGGGAAGTCACGGAGGCGAGTGGCTCAAAAATCCCAATACGAAAATCCTTTACTTCTGCGATCCCGACGAAGTCGTCGGAAACAAAGCGTGCGACGCGGTTGCGGAAAAAAACGGATTCCGTCCGAAATTTGTCCGCGATTTACGTCAGGCGTATGAAGACAAAAGTTTGGATTTCATGTCGTGCGCGTCCACGAATCACTGGCACGCGCTTGCCGGAATTTGGGCGCTGCAAGCCGGTTTGCACGCTTACATCGAAAAACCGATTTGCCACAACGTTCATGAAGGTCGGGCGTTGATCGCCGCCGCGAAAAAATACGGCAAATGCGTTCAAACCGGTTCGCAATGTCGTTCTTGCGCAGCCAACATCGAAGCGAACAAATTCATCAAAGACGGCGGAATCGGCGAAGTGAAATTCGCTCGCGGACTTTGTTACAAACGCCGGAAATCAATCGGCGCAAAAGGAACGTTTGAGCCGCCCGCGTCGATCGATTACGATCTTTACAGCGGTCCCGCGCCGTTAGCGCCGATAACTCGTCCGAATTTCCATTACGATTGGCATTGGCAGCGGCTTTACGGAAACGGCGACCTGGGCAATCAGGGACCGCATCAAACGGATATTGCCCGTTGGCATCTTGGATTGGATCGTTTTCCCAATTCCGTTATCACTTACGGCGGACGTTTGGGCTACGACGTTGAACGTAAAAACCCGGATTACGTTGACGCGGGCGATACCGCAAATACCGAAACTTCCATTTACGATTACGGCGACAAGTGTATTGTTTTCGAGGTGCGCGGCTTGGAAACGCCGAGTTATCGCGGAGCAAGCATCGGCGTTGTCGTTTACGGTTCGGAAGGTTATCTCGTACAATCGCAATACGGTTATTCGGCGGCGTTTGACAACGACGGCGAGCGAATGAAAGAGTTCAAAGGCGGCGGCGATACTCCGCATTTTAACAATTTTATCGAGGCGGTTCAAAAAAATGATCCGTCGCTTTTAAACGCCGACGCGAAAACAGGAGCGTTATCTGCCGGAATGAGTCATCTCGGTAACATTTCGTATTATCTTGGCGAGAATAACAAAGTTTCTATCGACGAAGCGAAGAAAACGCTGGAAGGAATTAAGAATTTAGATAATAATTTCGAAACGTTGGAACGAATGGTCGAACATTTGACTTCGGAAAAGAACGGCGTTGACCTTGCGAAAACTCCGATTTCAATGGGACCGCTTCTCAAATTCGACCCGGAAAAAGAACGTTTTATCGACAACGATAAAGCTAATGAAATGCTGACGCGGCAATACCGCGATCCGTATATTGTTCCCGATGCGGATAAGGTGTGAGAGTACGGCGTTGATTCGCCGGAATGTTCGTTTTTGAAAAACAACAAAAATGAAAACCAAACGAACGGTCGCGTAGGAATAGAAAAATAAATGATGAAAGATTGAGTAAAAATGAAGATTTCAATGATTTATTTTCGGAGAAACCGTCCCAACGCGACTTTCCGTTGTTTTGATTCTCAAAATTCTCTGCGGCAAGCGTTTACTTTGCTGGAACTTTTGATTGTGTTGTCGATCATTGTCGTTATTGCCGCGCTGGGGACGCCGGGATTGATGCGCATGAGCGCGCGAAGCCGTATTGATAGCGCCGCCAGAAAATTACAATCGGAACTCAATCTTACGCGGCTTGAAGCGATGAAATCGGGCGAGCCGCTTGTGTTTCGGTTTCGGTACGGCGTTGGAAATTACGAGATTTTATCCAAACAGGAATACGACCGTTTGATTCCCAAACAACAGCCGCCAAATTCCGGTTTGAACGGCGAAGCGGCTGGAATTGCCGGAATAAACGCATTTTCTGACGAGGCGATTTACGGCGATGCGTCGGGCAACGTCCCGTTGAATGCAGAACAGGACGACGTCGTCGGTTCGGTTTCGCCGTCGTTTGGAGATTACGGCGTAACAAGTTTAGCCGACACGTTGGCAAATTCGCCGCCGGTTTCATTCGCCGATTATGCAACGCCGTCCTCGTTGGGCGATTTAGGCGACGCGCCGACGTCGGGTGATTTGGGCGATGCGCCGACGGTTGCCGATCGGTTGGCTCAGCCGTCGGAAATGCAACAAATTGCCTCTTTGCCGACGAGTAAATTTGCGTCGAAACAAAAGGAGTTGCCGGACGATTTGATTTTTACCGACGTCGCATTTCAACCGGAACGACAGCAGAACGCGCCTATCGACGTTACGCCAAACGGACTTCAACAGAATTTGATTCCAAACGCGTCGCCGCAAAACATGCCGTTACAAAGCGCTTTTCAACAAAACAGATGGTCGGAACCGATTTTCTTTTTTCCCAACGGACGTACTTCCAACTCGCATTTCGCGATCTGTACCACAGGACGTTATCGTTATTTTATCGAAATTTCCTTACGCGGCTTGACCGGAACCGCCCGCATAAAAAATAAAGAAAACATGCCGTAAAAAAATTCCGAACTTGAAAC
Organism: Planctomycetaceae bacterium; assembly: GCA_031269105.1. Lineage (GTDB taxonomy): Bacteria > Planctomycetota > Planctomycetia > Pirellulales > Thermoguttaceae > WRMR01. The sequence goes on from JAISZO010000124.1 coordinate 9,332, forward strand.
GGCTGGCTTTGGCGCTGACGCTCCGGTCTGCCAATGAGGTAAAATAAGATTTTGTGCGGATACTAATTTGTGCGAATCACCAAAAAATCGGCGGCGTTTCCGGGGGAAAAAGTATCGCAACAGCTTTTCGCGGAAATATCTGTAAAGCCAAGAGCAACGTTGCCATGATAAGTTGCCGTTTCAAGAATTTCATTGATAGAAATTTCAGGATAATCGCGCAGCAAAACGTTGACCGTTTTTAGCATCGAAAGCGGGTTTGCGATAGAAAAATTCTGCGGCGTTGCGGAATCCGAACAAGCGTTTACGTCGTCGGAAATATAAGACCATGAGGCGCGACCGTCGACGCCGAGAGTAACGCGCACGCCGCAATCAAACATTTGACGCAACGGATAACGCCGACGACCAAAAAATTTATGCGGAACCGGACAAAACGCAACGGACATATTGTCCCGCCGTTTTGCCAAGAAACGAATCTCCGCATCATCGAGATAATTTCCATGCGCGATCACGACGCGTTCGCAATCCGCCAATGCCGCTAAATAATCGATGGGACGCTTGCCAAGCAGCGTTTGATTCCAATTGACGTCGACGTCAAACCGCCGCATCATCTCGCAAAACGGACCGGAATGCGTTTGCAATAACTGTAATTCTTCTTCGGTTTCGGCAAGATGAATTGTTACCGGAACCCGATACGCTCGCGATAATTCAACGACGCCTTCCAAAAGTTTGGGCGAAACCGTGTAAGGAGCGTGAGGCGACAATCCCGCCATAAACGTTTTGCCGTATTCCGCACATTGAAATACCGCGTCGAGAAATCGTTTTGCCTCGTTCAAGCGAGTTTCCGCCATCGCGTCGTTAAGAGCAATTAATTCCAAAAAACATCGCGTTTTTATTCCCGTCGGCAAACTGCAAGCGATTTTTTTGACGTTTTGTAAAACGTCTGCATTTTCGTTGAAAAAGAACGACGGTAAAACGACGTCGCCGATTCCCGACGTGCCGGTTTCGTACAATTCATTGGCTCCCGTTACAATCGCGTTTTCCGGATTGTAAGCGGCGCTTTGACGAAACGCCAGCAATCCGGTAATCCATTCTGATAATAGACCGGCGCCGCATGAAATCGGCTCCCGCAAATTACTTGCTTCCAGATGAGTATGAGTATTGACAAATCGCGGAATGATGCAGGCGTTTTCAAAAAGAAAGACTTTGTCAAATAATGGTTTTGGCGAAACCGAATCAATAACGCCGTCGATTACGTTAAGCGCTCCGTTTGATATTGACGCCGACGGGAAAAAAAATCCCGCTTCGGTAGAAATCGAATAAGAACCCGCGTTCTGAAATGTTCGTGAATCGGCAAGAATTTTCATTGTAAAAATGACGTCTATTGTTCAACAAAAAATGAAAACAAAATTTGTGGAAATTTCACTGACAATATTACCAAAATTCTTTTTCTTTTGCTTGCAAAGACTTTTCGCGGCGTTATATCCCCAATATTCAAAAATACTCTCGACTTGTTTTTAATGCAATTCTGTTTTAGTCGATTGAAGTTAGGGCGTAAAAGAATCGTTCAACAAGCCCCGTCTCGCGTTTCTTTACGTCGCCGCCGGGCTAATCTTTTCCGACCGATCCGCAGCAACGATGTCAAATAATTGGCTCAGCGCCATTGTCCGATTCGGAAGAACATCGGAAGAAGCGCCGACATAAGGAGCCCACGGCGAATCATTGACCTTGCGGTAAATTCCAAGAAATTTGAGATGAATTGTTCCGAGAAATTTGGTGAAACGTCCCAATGTTCCTAGTATTAGCACAAAATCGAACCAAAACGAAGCGTTTTCAATATACTCAAAATCAAGCGAAATTTTTCTTCGCACATCCGCAACTTCAAGGTCGGGCGGAAGATTCAATTGGGCAAAACCGGTTACGCCGGGAACGACCAGCAATCGATGAGAATAACCGTCAATCTCACGACTGAGAATTTTGACAAATTCTTCGCGTTCCGGTCGCGGTCCGACAAGAGCCATTTCGCCTCGTAAAACGTTGAGCAGTTGCGGAAGTTCGTCGAGATGAAATTTTCGAAGAAATTTACCAATTAACGTCACCCGCGCATCATTTTGAGACGCCCAAACCGCTCCTGTGCTTTTTTCCGCATCCACAACCATAGAACGCAATTTATACATTGTGAAACGGCGTCCGTTTTTTCCTAATCGTTCTTGAGCGTAAATGCAAGTACCTTTTGAAGTTAATTTAATACATAACGCCAAAATTCCTATTATCGGCAACGCGGGAATCAATAACAAAGCGGCGACAAAACGATCCACCAAACCTTTGTATCGAAAATAAGAAGAGACGTGTGGTTTCGGACACAAAAAGCTGCGATAAGCAGAATGCGAAAAAGTTTCCATGTATGTTTGCGTGGGAAAAACGGGCGCTAATGTCTCTTGAATGGAGGTCATAATTTCAATATCAATGTCAACACAAGTTGTTTCTGCTAAAGCAGATAAATATAACTATGTTAATCAATTTGTAAAAAATTTTTTCGTTTTTAACAGGGATTTTTCAAAAGAAATCAGACGCAAAAAAAGCGCCTAATTCCATTTTTATTTCACTCAATATTTTTTATTTTGAATCGACGCATTTCTCAAATTACCGAAAAGGTAAGTTTTTCTAAAAATAGGGCAAAAACACGGAAACGAATAAGATATTATATTTTGAACGACAATAAAATAAGACGCTCTCGTATTTTATTCCCAATGCGACGATTATGACGTTTAATACGCAAAACATAAAAATCCCGAATATTCAACGTCTTTTTATAATTTTATTCAGATAACAAGTTTTTGCTATACGCCAAGTTCTTGTTTTTATTATTTTTTTAAAATTTTCTGAAAAAGATACCTTATTAAAGAACTTACTTTTCATGGTTTTCTTTATATCAGAAACACTTTTTTATTTTCTTTTATTTTGTTTTTTTAATTCTCGCATCATACAGTTGATAGCAAGAGAATAATGATAAATCGCTTTAGAAAAATCTTCCGCTTGAACGGCAGCTTCGGCGAATTGTTCGTGGTGGTCGATTTCATCCCAATGAATGACCCATTGTTCGCCTTTTGCCGCGTCGCGAAGTTGCTGAACCATTGTTGCAAGCTCTCCGGCAAAATCGGGAGTTGGCGTCGCGTTCACGCGAACATAAGGCGCTCTGCCAAATTGATGCGAATGGTTGTCATCCGCCATTCTTTCATTGGAAATTTCCCGTCCGGCAAGAAGAAAAAAGCCGCCGCCAAAAAAGAGAGTGATAATTGCGGCAGCAATATTCGCCCATGAACTATGAAGATCGGTGAAGAGAGAATAACCGCTCAAAGCAAGTCCCAGCAAAGCAAAAATTAGGCAAATAAGGGCAAGCAGAGAAAACGTTCTGCCGGAAATTGCTTTTTCAGGGCGTAAAATTCCCGGTGTTTCCGGCGAATCTTCAAGCGAAGCGTTCACTTGCGCCAACACGACTGTAATATTGTCGGGTCCGCCGCGAAGATTGGCAAGATTGATGAGCAATTCGGTTGCGTATTCCGGCGGCAAAATCGAGAGAATTTGTCCCATTTCGACGTCTTCCACTTTACCACTCAAGCCGTCGCTGCACATTAAAAAATAATCGCCGGAACGGATTGAAAATGGTCCTTCGAGATCAACTTTGAGGTTTTCGCTTGGTCCCAAAGAGCGAGTAATGACGTTTTTCGGAATATAAGCTGGAATTTTGTCGCGCGGAATTTTTCCCGACGCGCGGATTTCCCAAACTAAACTGTGATCAAACGTCAACTGTTCATAAACGCGATCGCGTAAACGATAAACGCGGCTGTCGCCAACATGAGCAATGACAGCGCCTTGCGGCGAAATGACCAAAGCGTCGATTGTTGTTCCCATATCGTGAAACGCTTCGTCTTGCTCGCTTTGCGTTCGAATTTGCTTATGAGCGTCATAAACGGAATTTTGTAATGCCTCGGAGACGGATTCGGAATTTCGTTTAGAATAACTCAAAGAAATGGCGTCCACCGCAATTTTACTCGCCAATTCTCCTGCGGCGTGCGCTCCCATTCCGTCGGCAACCACAAAAAGATGTCCGTGTTTTCGGAATTGCTGACGACTCGACGCAAGCGCAATCGTATGAGAATCCTGATTGTTCGCGCGCCGTAAACCGACGTTAGTACGCGCGGACACTCGCACGACATTTTTCCAGTTGTCGCCATTTTGATTCATTGTTTAAATTTTGCCGATTCGTTTCGGACAAAAAGACTCGCACAATAGAAAAAATACTTTGTTACCATTATAGCCAATTATTTTGAGAATGACGCCACTCCCCGCATCTTTGTTTATGGCAATCTTTATTTTTTACTTCGTTTTCTAAACGCGCAACGAGAGAAGAACGATATTCCCGCTCATTTGTTTGCGTTTTCGACTTCAAGCATCTCTAACGCCTTGGAATAAATCTCTTGTTCCGTCGGAACGTTGCCGCCGACACGGTAATAAAGATCAACCTGCCGCAACGGTAACGCTAATTGAACGTCATAGACAAACTGCCCGAGACTCAATTCCACCACGAGAAACCTTGCGTTTTTGTTGACGTGTTCGTGATACGCCTTTTTAGGAAACGGGTAAAGCGTTTTCGGTCGCACCATGCCGACGCGACGACCTTCCGCACGCAACGTATCAACGACCGTTCGCAAAAGACGGCTCACAATTCCATAACCGGTCAACACGAGTTCCGCGTCTTCCGCAAGATACGTTTCCGCCTCCGCTTCACTTTCCTCGATTCTGCGGTACTTGTCCGCAAGACGCATAATCAACGTTTCCAACTCGTCGTAGTCCAGAAAAATCGACGTCAACAAATTATCGTTGGTCTCCGGCGTCGCGTCGAGTTTCCATTCTTTCGCGATCGTACTCGTCGGAATTTCGACAATGTCAATCGGTTCCATCATTTGCCCCAGCGTCGCGTCGGAAAGAAGATACACCGGCGTCCGGTATTTATCCGCTAACTCAAACGCCTGAATTGTCATGCGATACATTTCGCGAACGCTGTTGGGAGCAAGGACAATCGCGTGATAATTTCCGTGTCCGCCGCCTTTGACAATTTGATTATAATCGCCTTGTTCGGGTCCGATATTTCCGAGTCCGGGACCGGCGCGCACAATGTCGGCAATAACAACCGGCAATTCGCATCCGGCGATAAACGACACGCCGTCCTGTTTGAGACTGATTCCGGGACCGCTCGAAGCGGTCAGTACCCGTAAACCGCTTGCCGACGCTCCGAAAATCATGTTGATAGAAGCCGTTTCACATTCCGCCTGAATAAAAATTTTCCCCAGCTTCAAAAAATATTCCGCCGCCGAATGCGCGATTTCACTTGCCGGAGTAATCGGATAACCAAAATAAGCGTCGCACCCGGCAACCAGCGCGCCAATAACAACCGCTTCGTTTCCTTTGACAAATTTCTTCATTTTATGACTTTAACGCTATCGCTCTTTGAAAGTTTTTTCTCTGTCGATTGGTTACATTCTTTTATATTTTTGCGAGCGTAATTTACGACTCTTCAATGGTAGGACAACCTTTAATTTTATAGCTTGCCGTTACTTTTCCGACGGTTTCTTTTTATAAACCGTCAATGCGTCGGGTTCGGGGCAAACATAAAAACAAGTTCCGCAACCGATACATCCTTCGCCGCAGTAAACGGTGTATTCGTAGCCCATTTCGCTGATATTTGTTCCTTTGAAAAGCGCTTTTTTAGGACAAAATTCAATACAAAGACCGCACGCTTTGCAAAGTTCCTTTTTGACGACAACATAAGCGTTTTGCGATAAAGAAGTTGACGTTAAAACGGAATCTGTTTCAAGAATCGTAGTGTTGTCTGTTTTGACTGGCATAATTTTTACGGTTCGCAAAAATGTCGTTGAATCGAAATTTTTTGCATGGAATAATGGTTCACTGTAAATATTGGCATAATAACAAATTTGTCTTCTATTATATCAGTTTTTCGGCAAAAAACAATGTTTCTTTGCGAAACAGTTTTCTTGTTGACTTTTTCTCTGTTTTGTCCATAATAATCCAAAGATAAAATTCTAATATGGCAACAAAACGTTAAAAACGAAAAACCAAAATCATGAATAAAATTCTCAAGCATTTGTCGGAATGTTATTTGCAGGGCGACGTTACGCCGGAACAATTCCTGAAACAAATTTCTCCATATTTGCCGCATCATTTGGAACATGTCGGGCAAAAGCCGGAAGAACGTCAGGCGGAACATGACATTGCCAATGTCGGCGACGCGCAAATCGATTTGGGACGCGCGATGCGTTGCGGTTTTCCCGAAGTTGTTTTTGCCGAAGGGAAAACGGTGGAGTCGCTCGAAAAAATTTTTCACTCGTTGATTTTGCACGACGTCAGCGTTTTGGCAACACGCATGAGTGCGGAAAAAGCGGAGATTTTGCTGAAAAAATTCTCGACAGGACATTACAATCCTGTTGGGCGGACGTTTCGTATTTTCAAATCGTCCGAAAAAGAAGGTAAAACTTCTAAAATCGGTAAAGTTGCCGTCGTCACTGCCGGAACAAGCGATCTTCCGGTCGCGGAAGAAGCGCGTGAAACGTCCGAATGGACAGGAGCAAACACGATTTTGATTCAAGACGTCGGCGTTGCAGGACCGCATCGTTTGCAGGCAAATCTTCCGTTGTTTCAGAGCGCCGACGCGATTGTTGTTTGCGCCGGTATGGAAGGCGCATTGCCAAGCGTCGTCGGAGGTTACGTTTCCTGTCCGGTGATTGCGGTGCCGACCAGCGTTGGATATGGTGCGAGTTTCGGCGGACTAGCGGCGCTTCTAGGGATGCTCAATAGTTGCGCATCCAACGTTACGGTCGTCAATATTGACGCGGGATTTAAAGCGGGTTACGTCGCCGGACTTATCGCAAAAAACCGGCATGAAGGCAAGGAGTGATTTGTTGCCAAATAAAAAAAGGAACGCCGACATGCCGACTTGCCATGAAACGGCTTTGCAAGAATTGCCGGAATTATTAGAAATATTACTCGCACATTTGCCGGACGAATTGCGACAACCGCGTATTGATACGACCATTTATTTATATCGTCAGGAACAAAAAACACGTTGTCGGCATTTTCCAAATGAAACAACGCCGACGCGTCACGAAATTTTTCACTGGACGCGAAACGGTAAAATTGTCGGCGGGCTGTTCGCCATATTGCGACCGGATAAAACGCTTCTCGCGTTGCTTCCGGCTGTTGTTTCAGATGAACCGGAATCAACATTACGATTGATTTTTGAAAAATTGATGGATTTTTCTCATAACGTTCATGCTTGTCCGACAATGCTTTTGGTCGATTATCAACAATCTGCCGATGAAATGTTGTTGAAAACATTCAATTTCCAAAAAGTTTCTGATTTGTTGAATTTAAATGCGCAGCAGACGACATTTCCTGAACATTTTCCCGCGAAACGGTTGACATTTCGGAAATATACGAATAATGACTGGAAAAAAATGGTTACGCTGGTTGAAAAAACGTATCAAAAAACGCTTGATTTTCCCCAATTAACTGGACTAACGCCAACGTCGCAAATCCTCAAAGGTTATCAGGAAAGTCATGTTTTTGAACCGTCGTTTTGGTTTTTCATTGAATATCAATCTCAAGTTATCGGTGTATTACTTTTGACGCAACTTGAGGAATATCAATATCTTGAGTTGACTTATCTTGGTTTAATATCGGAATTTCGCGGTCGAGGATTTTCTTATGAAATTGTCCAATTTGCTCAATTTTTTGCCAAACAACAAGATTATGAGTTTATCATTGTTTCAGCGGACATGAATAATATTCCGGCAATCAGTACATATTTGCGTTGCGGTTTTCATCTACACGACCAAAAGGAAATTTATGTGCGTTTTGCGTGAATGATTCAAAAACAATGTTTGATTGTTGGAAGTCTCTGATATATACTCTATTCGCTATCGACACGGCTGTTTTCAAACGACTGAAAATCCGGATTCAATCATGTTTTCATTCGCTTGTCGTATCTCGACCCTAAATTTCCCAAACAATTTTGTAACGCATTCTTAAAATCAACAAACTTTTCGTAATATCGACAATAGAACAATTCGCTTCTGCCAAAACGCCATAACCGCTCTATCAAATTCAAATGCGGACGATACGGCGTTAAAAATACCAACTCTATCTTTAACTCTTTTGCCAATTCCGTTACTTTTTTACAACGCGGATAACTCGCATTATCCAACACAATAGATATCGGTTTGCCGTTCGCTTGATGCGATTCTTTATCTGACGCAACAACTCACAAACGCTATCAGAATTAATGTATGCGTCATTATTGACCT
>JAISZO010000311.1 GCA_031269105.1 Planctomycetaceae bacterium
CCAAGCCTATTGATATCTGGCATTATTGTATTTGGCGGTAGGCTGTTATTAAAAAAACAAAATAATCCCCACCAAACTATACCGCGAAAATCAGCAACAAAACCATCACCAGCACCGGGGACACCTTGAACTGTTTCAGAAATAGCAACCGTATTCGATGTTCCGTCAATAACCGCTTCAAATGTTGTTGTCAGCGGATAAGCCTCAGGAGTGGAACTGCAACTGGCAGTGAACATAGCGCGATACTGTGATTCTTTGCTGGTATCGCTCTCGGTTGCCAAACAGTTTTGAGGATAACCACGCGGCAACCAAGGATGAACGACAGCTTCTCGCCCCATGCAAACAACGTAATTATGTTCCCGATCTGTAGGGTAATCATCACTGGCTTTATTATTGTTTCCATCTGAGGGGCAAGTGCAGGTAGGAATCACCAAATCTGACATTAAGGAGAAATTTGTTCCTGTCCAATAACTTATACTCCAGTCATACTGTTCGGCGATTTGACTTTTTTCAATGAAAGGTAATACTTGTACTGCCCAAGTTCCCATTACAACACCGCGAGTGCCCCAGGGAAAAGATTGTTGGGTATCGTGATAATTGTGCATTGCCAGCACAACTTGTTTCTGATTATTCGTACATTGCATCCGTCGCGCGGCTTCGCGTGCAGCTTGTACGGCTGGTAACAGAAGAGCGATTAACATTCCTATAATCGCAATAACGACCAACAATTCGACAAGAGTAAACGCCCGGCGAATCAAAGATTGTTTTCCAAATTGGGCAAAAGCGCTCGAACAGGCAGAAATGCACGCAATTATGCGAGCAAAAACACTCGCAATAACACGGGCAAAAAAGAGCGTTACAGTACGTAAAACATGGCTTATTAGCCATTTTACGTACCCTACCCCCCCGATACATTCTGCTGAAATTCAAAAAAATCAAACGCTTTGTTCAACTTTTTCATAGTCGAAACTCCTTCTAACATTTTTTAGTTTTTGAAATTGAGAAGCAAAAATCACTGTGATTTTGTCCATCAATTAAAGTGTATTAATCTTTATTATGAACAAATAATCCGCGACGTCAATACGAATTGTCGGAAAATTGGAATTTTTCTGAAAATATTTTTTTATTCAAAATTTTCCTATTATCCGTTGGTCAAGTTGTGCAGCCAAACGTCCACTATGTAAGGAAGTTGCACGTTTCGATCAATCTGCTCCAACGCTTCAAGCGTATAATACGCGGAACGGTTGACGCGGAAGACGTCGTTGCGATACGCGGCGGAAGCGTTTTGGAAATACGGCGTCAAATCGCGGTTTTTCAATTGTTGCGGATCGGCGCGTTCGATCATACGTCCGAAATTCTGATAAAAATCCAACGCCATGACCAGCAACAGACGTAATCGTTTTCGCCGCAAAATCGCCTCTTTTCCTGCGGCGTCCACAAATTCGTTCAGCTTGATTGCAAACGGAACGGAACGCGGTACGGCAAGCGACAATTCCCGAAAAAACTCGTCGCGAATTTCATCGAGAGAATCGTCGCAAAACGCTTTCGCAAGTTCCAAGCCGCCGTCGGAACTTTGGGCAAGACGCATTGCCCGTTCCTGCGACGCCGCGATTCCCTGTTGTTCGAGAAGCTGCGCGAGTTCGCGCGTTTCAAGCGGAAAAAAGCGAATCATTTTACATCGGGAACGAATTGTCGGCAGTTGTTTTGCCGCGCTTGTTCCGATCAAAATCAAAATCGCGTGCGGCGGCGGTTCTTCCAGCGTTTTGAGAAGAGCATTCGCACCTTCCGTGTTCAGCGAGTCGGCATCGTCGATGACCGCAATTTTGTAACCGCCCGCAAACGGTTTTCGCGAAATTTCATAACAAATTCCGCTTCGTCCCCGTTGCTCTTTACCGCCGATAAGAAGTTCCAACGGCAATTCCGACTTGTCTTCCGGCTTGGCGACGTAATAAAAATCGGGATGATTTCCCGCATTCAACTGACGGCACGCCGGACACGTTCCGCAAGCGTTAAATTCCTGCGGCGTGCGTTTTTCGCAAAGCAGCGACTTTGCCAGCGCCAGCGCAAACGTCCGTTTTCCAACGCCGCTCGGTCCGACAAAAAGAAAACTTCCCGCCAACCGTCCGCGCGACGCCGCACGACGAAATTGCTCCGCCACGCGATCATGTCCAATAATGTTTTGCCATGTCATAAGGATTCTCTTTTTTCACCGCCCCGTTGTTTAAAGAAAAACGGAACTCTCGATGTTTCACAAGTATTTATATATTTTCACAAGATAAAATTTTGTATTTGCAATATATCCGTGGAATTTTCGTTAAACATTTGTCAACATAAGGTAGGCGACGTCTCGCCGAGACGTCTGACCGTACAGCGCCACGAAGCGCCGTAGTTCATCGGATTCACAGACGCCTTACGGCGTCCAACCTTTCGGCGAAAGGTTGGCTACCTTGTCATGTTTAACCATAAAAAAACTCCGATGATAGATTACTTGTATTTTTGTTTCGCGTATTTCTCTCAAAAAAAACGAGCGTTCACAGGGTGGTTGTTAATTGAGATGAAAAGGCAGCCAGTGAATCAGATTCGATCCGGCGATTTATGCGCCGAGTGGTTTTGAATCCGGTTGCCAGCCGAAAATAGGGACAAAATCAGCTATCGCCGCCGCGCTTACCTTATGTTTACTTAAATTTAACATACCTGCCTGTGAACAGTAGGAAAAAAACGAAATCATTTTAACAAAAGAAATTTTTTTGCCGGAATTGGAATGATGTTTGGTTTTTTAAAATAATCTAACGAAACTTCATTTTTTGTAACGACTAAACCAAACGACGAATTATATGCAGTCTTATTCAAGAATGTTTCAATTCCAGAATTTATAGTAGGATTTTCTTGATATTTTATCTCAATAGGAATATGAGCGTCGCCAATTTCAAGAATGAAATCTATTTCATTTTCATTGTTTTTAGTATCGCCGGAAGGAAGATAACTTACTCCAACGCCTTGTATAGAAGCCAAAAATGTCCCAATCATTCCTTCAATAACATGTCCGGCAATATCAACATTAACTCCATTTCCATATAAAGTTACATCTTCTTTCAGCCACGCTTTACGAATTGCATGATCGCACAAGCAAATCTTTCTTTCATTCCTTGCGCGTTTTAAGCGATGTTCAAACGGTTTTACGACTTTAATAAGCATTGAATGTTCAAAAAAATCCAATATCATTTGAATTTGTTTCTCTGTAAGTTCTTCGGAAAAACTTGAACGAAATTCTTTACAAAGTTTGTCTAACCCGATAGCCATACCGGAATATTTGCAAAAAGTTTTAAACACATTACGAAGAAGCGTTGAGTTCATCGTTCCAATTTTTTTCTTGTATTCCGAATCAAAATTGGCTTTAAGGTCATGGTCGATTGTTCGGGCTACTACAGTATCGGAAAGATAATTTTCCGCGTCTTGCCATGAAACATTCTCGCCAATATGACAAAAAGGATACCCTCCAAAATCACAGAAATTATAATAGACGTCATCCAACAGAGGCTGTCTGTTAGGATTCCATTTTGTAAAGTCAATCCAAAAATCCTTATTACGAAGATCGGAAACCTTAATCTCGGTTTTATATGTATGTAATGTTCCCATTTTGCGAAATTGGCAGATTTCCGGTAATCCAAGCGTATTGATTTCGTTCCAATGAACGCGCCCGGCTAAACTTTCTCTTCCTTCGAAAATACGAAGCGCGGAACTTCCGGTAATGAAAATACGACATGTTTTGTGATCGACAATATGTTTTAGTTGAGCGCTCCAATTAGAAACGTCTTGTATTTCGTCAAGAAAGATATATACGGTTTTTCCTTCGTTTGCTAAATTATTAAAAGTTTTTTTCACAACATTTTTTTCAAACCAATTGATGATTGTAACGATAGGATCGTCAATTGCCAGCGATTTTAAATCGTCGAATTGAATCCGAATAATATGTTGAGGAGAAACTAAACGTTTTTTTTCCAACAAGTCGCGAATCATCTGCTGTTGTATTGTCGTTTTACCAACTTGTCTTGGACCGCGCAAAGCTACAATTTGAAAAGAACCTTTCAAAAGACTATCAAATAAAACCCGATAAGCTCGTCTTTTACTTTCAGGAATTTTCCTGGAGCTATCTCCATGCCACCAGGGATTCATTGTATGTAAATCATCCAAAAGACTGTTTGATAGCGTATTACTTGGATTAATATCTACCGGTTGCGGCTTTCGACTCGCTTTTGCGACTCTTACAACAAACCGCCAAAAATCGTTTTTTGAAAGATGTTTTGAGGTATGCTGTTTAAATTCTTGATAGAGCCGGTCAAATTCCGTCGTGTAAGGTAAACAGTCTCTTAAGCCGACTGAATCAGGAAGAATCCGAAGTATTTCCAGCTTTTCTTCCGGCGTTATTGTCATTAACGGAAGTTTAATTTTATTATTTTGCTTTGCTTTGCCTTTTTTTCCCGTTTTAATCAACAACCGCCAAAAATCATGTTTGGATAAAGCAGAAAAACGGCTTTGAGAATATTGCGAATACAATTCGTCAAATTTTTTATGATAAGGAAGCGAATCTCTTGTAATTTCACAAGAAATAAGCTGTTGACGTGCAAATTCAATTTGTTCTTTTGTATGTTTAGATGAACTCATTGTATCGAATACCTTTTAAGATTGGTAATCATCGTCTTTTACCGCAGAATACGAACTATCAACATTCGTTTTGAGTAAAATTAACGAGATTACCGTCGATTCTTTTCAGCAACCGCACGATAATCTCGTTTCATTCCGTCAAAAATGCAAATGTCATTTCACGGTCGGATTGGAAAACCGAAGACCGGAATTTGCGTGGAACGACGCATATTCGGCGACAATCGCGCCTTCGGGACCGGCAATCATAAAGTGCGGTTCCTCCAATGCGTGTAAACGATCAATGTCGCCGACTTTCAACGCTTTCGCTTTGAAACAAGTCGTGTATTTTTCTTGACTCTTCGGTAATTCAAACGGCAAATTATTTTTGTCGCCGCCCAACGCGACCGTCCAAACGGCGCCGTTGCGAACATGCCATGTTTCATGTTTCGGCGGTTTGTCTTCCGCCGCGATATGATAATGTTGAGCGATCATCTGCCCCGGCAAAAGATAAATGTCGTGAGCGAAATAGCCGTGTTCTTTATCGTTGATAAAGAAAATGCCGCCCATGCCGACATTGCTGAAATCATTCTGACCAAACTCCAACATCCAAAAATCAGGACTGGAAAGCACCGTTTCGCCAATCGCGTAATTATGATAGCGGAACAATTCGCGGTACGCCTCTTTTGAGACTTCCTGATCCCATTTTCCGTTTTTGTAGAAATGTTCATTCGGATATTTGGGGATTTTGATTTTCTTTTCTTCTGCTTGCATACGCTGATTTCCCATAAAAAACGCCGTAATTCCGGCTGTTCCAAGCGTTAAAGTTTTTAGTAAATGACGTCTGTTCATAAAAGTTTCCTTTCAAAAAAAGTGAAGTATAGGTTATCGTTCCGGCGTCCGATTTAACGCGGCGCGTCGTTGTAAAACTGAACTTGAGTTTGCGGCGGTTTCTGATTGGAATCAGGAATTTCGCGCACCCAGATATTTCGGAACTTTGTCAAATTGCCGTGATCTTGCAAACTGATCGGTTCTTTGTCGCCGTGCGGCTGGTACGTCGGAGGAACGTGATAAAACGTGTCGCCTTCAATCGCGTGATTCCAAACGGTAAGAACGCCGTTTTGAAACACCGTGATATACGCCGGACGAATCGTTTCGACAACTTTATTGTCTTCAATTTTCAAAACCGGACGAGTGAAAATAATATCATACGTTTGCCATTCGCCCGGCTTTTTGCAAACGTTGACCAGCGGAGCCCGCTGCTTGTAAATACTCGAACATTGACCGTCGAAATAGGTCTTGTTTTCATACGAATCAAGCACCTGCACTTCGTAATGGTTCATCAGAAAAACGCCGCTGTTGCCGCGTCCCTGACCGGAGCCGTTGACTTTTTCGGGCGTCGCAAATTCAATATGTAATTGAACGCTGCCGAATTTTTGTTTCGTAACAAGCGAACCCGAACCGGGTTTGCAAGTCATGCTGCCGTCGTCGTTGACCGTCCATTTTTCTTGTTCCCACGCGGACAAATCTTTGCCGTTGAACAAGATAATCGCGTCGGACGGCGGATCGGACGTTTTTTCGCCGGGCGTAACCACCGGCGGTTCCGTCCACGCGATACCGCTGCGCCAATCGCTCGCGGCGAAAACTGTTTGCGCGGTCATTGCCGCGGCAATCACTGTCAAAAAGGTTAAACGTTTCATCGTTTGTTAAAAATGGGTTAAGGGTTAATCGGCGTTATCGTTGCGTTTATTTTTCCATAAAAAAATAAACCCGTGTAAATCGCGAATCACGACAAACACGCACAAAATAATAAACATAACTCGAAAGCGTTGACCGTCTATTATACCGCGCACTAAAAAAGTATAAATCATTACGGATAAGAAAAATTCTATCCTTTCGTGAATATTTTTCTTTTTTTGCATTGTTTGCGGCGGTATTCTCTTTTATCAGGGGTTTGGGGAGGTGAGGGAATCGTTCTTATCCGGCGGTTATTCATAATCTCGCCGCTAATCTTTAACTGTTTATCTTACTTTACTTCACTTCGTCGAGATTCACGGCGGCTTTGCGTTCTGCGGCAAGGAGCGCCGCTTCAAGAACGCGGGCGGTTTGGTAAGCGTCGTTGAAATCCGGGAGCGGAACGGTCGGCGTTTGTCCTGCTAATTTGAGCAGAATATCATACGCCATACTCGTAAAGCCATGTTCGTAACCGATGATATGTGCGTCGGGCCAATAATTGGCAACGTAAGGATGGTCGCCGCCGTGCGTACACATAATTTCCGTCCAGCCCTGCACGGCGCGCGGACGCGTCGCGTCGTAATAAGTCAGAATGTTCATTTTCTCGAAGTTAAATTTCAACGAACCTTTGGCGCCGTTGATTTCAAAACCGTTCGCGTTTTGATTTCCGGTTGCCTGACGCGCCGCTTCATACGTTCCGATAGCGCCGTTATTATAACGAACAAGAAACGCCACCGTATCGTCAACAGTCACGTCGCCGTATTGTTCTTCGCCGCCGCCCGCTTTTGCGTAACGCATTTGTTCGTCGGTCAGTTGAATGCCGGAGCCGCTGTCGTGAGCGATAATCCGGCGTTTTTTCACAAACGTTTCCGCCACAGCGCCGGTTACTTCGGTAATATCAAGTCCCGAAACGAATCGGGTCATATCGACAATATGAGCGTTCAGATCGCCGTGCGCGCCGGAACCGGCAAGCTCTTTCTTGAACCGCCACGCAAACGGCACGGATTCGTCCGCCCAGTCTTGCAAGTACGTCGCGCGGACATGACGGATTTCTCCAATCGCGCCGTCGCGGACAAGTTGATACGCCAACGCAACTGCGGGAGCGCGGCGGTAACAGAACCAGACAAACGTGTCGAGTCCCGCTTTTTGCGCGGCTTCCGCCATTTCCCTCGCTTCGGCAAGCGTTCCGGCAATCGGCTTTTCGCACGCGCACGCTTTTCCTGCGGCAAGGGCGGCTTTCGCAACCGGCGCATGTAAATAATTCGGCGTTACCACATCGACAAGTCCGATTTCCGGGCTTTTGATCGCGTTTTCCCAATCGGTCGAGGCATTTTTCCACCCCCAACGTTCGGCAAACGCCTGCGGATTTTCAAATTCCTGTCCGCAAACCGTGTGCAGCATCGATTTGAGCGGCGGCGTGAAAAAACGGTTGACTTGCCCCCAAGCGTTGGAATGGGAACGTCCCATGAACCCTTGTCCCACCATGGCGATATTTACTATGTTATCTGCCATCATTAAAATCTCCTCTTCTGTTGAAATACTGAATTTCGTTTTTGCGACATTTTTTGAAATTCAAACTCTTCTCTTCATTGCCAGCCGACAACGACCAACAATTCCACACGACTCGTTATTATAATGGATACGATTTCAAAAAGCGAGGGGATTGAAAAATCTTTTAAGAAATATTCAAGAGAAAATCCCCCGTCTCGTTAAAATAGAAAAAGTGCAATCATCCGCAGAGCAAAAATTCTCTCATTCTTTCTTTTCTCCGGCGGAAAGAACCACTTGCGTCGGACGCACGACGCGATCATACAGTTTAAACCCGATTTGCGATTCAAATAAAACGTTTCCCGCCGGAACGTCGGCGCTTGGCGTTATAGAAATGGATTCATGAACATTCGGATCAAACGGAAGTCCAAGCGCCTCGATTCGCGTGCAATGACGCCGTTCCAAGATTTGCGTAAACTGTTCGTACATCATTTTGACGCCTTCCGCTAACGTTTCGGGATCGTGCGATTTTTCTGCCGTTTCGAGCGCGCGTCCCATATTATCCCAAACGGAAAGCAAATCGCGGATCAGATCGATCCCCGCATATTTTTGCATGTCTTCTATTTCGCGGTTGATACGTTTGCGGTAGTTGTCGAGTTCCGCATACGCCCGCAAAGTCCGGTCGTTTGCCTGCTGCAATTCCATTTCAAGCGACTCAACCGTCTTGGTTTCCGACTTGCTTTGCTTTGCCGCCGACTCGTCCTTCACCGCTTCATCGGAAAATAAAGCGTTTTCGTTGGCAATATCCGGCGTTTTCATCTCGGCGGATTTCTTTTTTTCGTGATGATGTTCGCGTTTCTTATCAGTCATTTTAAGAGGTTTTCTTTGGGGTTATTTTTTCAATAAAATTAACAAGATGAAAGAATCTTAAATCTTGTCAACACTACGGTTCTTTGGCGATACAATTCTTTTCGACTTTGCGATTATCTTTTACTTTCTACTTTCGTCGGGTTCGTTTTTTTCCGAACCCTTTTCCGAAAAAAAATTAGCAAACTGCTCCCTGAGCGAGGTAACATGCTCTTTAAGCGTTACGAAGAACGATTTGCGTTCCGGCAAGGTGACGTCGTGTTCGATTTCCGCGAGTTTGCGGAGGATTTCTTCGTGTTCCGGCATTAATTTTTTCGGGACTTCGATATAAACGACGATGTGTAAATCGCCCGCCATGTTTCGGCGCGGAATAGGCATTCCTTTGCCGCGAAGAGTAATCACGTCGTTGTTTTGCGTCCCGCGAGAAATTTTAATTTTCTCTTTGCCGTCGAGCGTCGGCGCTTCAATTTCCGCGCCTAACGCCGCTTGAGCGTAACCAATCGGAACGCGGCAGATAAGGTCTTGCCCTTCGCGTTGAAATAACTTATGCGGCTTGACCGAAATGAAAACGTAACAATCGCCCGGCGGTCCGCCGTCGGGGCTTCGCTCTCCTTCGCCTTGCAGACGCAAACGTGTTCCTGTATCGATTCCTGCGGGAATTTTCACGTCGCGCGTTACGGACGCCGCGACCAATCCGTTTCCGCCGCAATCACGGCACGGATCGGCGATAATCTGACCGCGACCGCGACATTGCGGACACGTGGTTTGAATTGAGAAAATGCCTGTCGATTGTTGAATCCGTCCGCTTCCGCCGCAATATCGGCAAGTTTGCGGCGTCGTCCCTTCTTTACAACCCGTTCCGCGACAGGTTCCGCAAGTTTCATGCCGTCGGAACTGCACGGTTTTGGTAACGCCGCGAGCCGCTTCGACTAAATCCAGCGCGATATTGCAACGGACGTCCGCTCCCTGATGAACGCGCTGACCTCCGCGACGGCTTCCTCCGCCAAAAAAAGAACCGAAGATAGAGTCGCCGAACATATCGCCGAACATGGAAAAAATGTCGTTGACGTCGTGAAACTGCGTTCCCGCTCCGCCGTTACCGACTCCGGCGTGACCGTATCGGTCGTAAGCGGCGCGTTTTTCGTCGTTATTAAGAACGTCAAACGCTTCGGCGGCGAGCTTGAACTTTTCGACCGCCGCTTCATCGCCCGGATTACGGTCGGGATGATATTTCATCGCCTCTTTGCGATACGCGGTGGCGATTTCCTCTTTCGTCGCCGTCCGGTTCACGCCGAGAACTTCATAATAATCAGGTTTTGCCATACGAGTAAGATAAAAATTAAAAGCGAAAAAACAATCGTGAATGAGAATTGCCCGCAAAATCCTCCGGCGAACAAAGCGGCGTCTCTCTCCTGACTGCCATTTTGTGTGTTTTTACTGATCAAACAGTGATAAAATGCAAAAAATATGCCATTCGAGCCGCAAAAGTTCTTCTTGTCTCTTTGTTTACTCGTTAAATAATCATTGTCGCCCCCCACGAAATCAGAAACGCCGCGTTTCTAACGACTGTAATTTCTACTAATTTAATCGGACGGTTTGAGGAAATTGGGGTTCTCCAATTTGTTTTTGCAAAACGGTTTTGACAGTTGAGAAAACAAATATCATTGATTGGATAAGCGAAGCATCGGGACAATCAAGACCTCTGCGGCGCTGTTTTTGATTTTTACCATAATTCGGGGCGTTGCGATCAACATTCTTTTCGCTCTCCCTTCTCCAATAAAATCGTCCGGTTATAATATTTCGCGTTATTTTCGGAAACCGCGTTAAGGAAGTAACAGGGTTTTCGAATAATCTTTTCTCAATATTGGCGCTTAAATTATGAAAAGTGTGTTTCAACCGCAAATTATTTCGGTTTTCAAGGACGGCTATAATTGGAAACAGTTCTCGGCGGACGCAATCGCCGGAGTGATTACGGGAATTGTTGCGATTCCGCTTTCGATTGCTTTTGGTATTGCGTCGGGAGCAACGCCGGAAGCCGGACTTTATACCGCCGTCATTGCCGGTTTTCTGATTTCGCTTCTTGGAGGAAGCCGCGTTCAAATCGGCGGACCGACCGGAGCGTTTATTGTTATCATTTACGGCGTCATCCAAAAGTTTGGATTTTCGGGACTTCTCGCCGCAACGCTGATGGCGGGCGTGATTCTCATTGCGATGGGACTTTTGCAGTTCGGCACAATCCTTAAGTATATTCCGTATCCGGCGACTCTTGGGTTTACGTCGGGAATTGCCGTACTGATTGCCGTAACTCAATTTCGCGACGTGTTCGGATTAACGATGCCGGAAGGCGTTCCCGCCGAATTTGTCGAGAAAATTGAAGCGTACATTCATCAGGGACGTACAACGAATCTGTGGGCGGTTGCCGTTTCGGTTCTGACAATCGCTCTCGTGCTATTTGCGCCGAAATTTTCCAAGCGGATTCCCGGTTCGCTTGTTGCGATTATTATTTGTACGGCGCTTGTTGCGCTGATAAAAATTCCGGTGGAAACAATCGGCACGCGGTTCAAAGAAATCAACATGGGCGTTCCGCGTCTGCAAATTCCGACGTTTCAGCTTTCGATGTTCAAAGAACTGTTGCCGTCCGCAGTAACAATTGCGATGCTCGGCGCGATTGAGTCGCTTCTTTCGGCGGTAGTGGCGGACGGAATGATCGGCGGCAAACACCGCTCGAACACGGAACTTATCGCTCAAGGAATTGCGAATCTTGCTTCGCCTTTATTCGGCGGACTTCCGGCAACCGGCGCAATTGCCCGAACTGCAACGAATGTCAAAAACGGCGGACGCACGCCCTTTGCCGGAATGATTCACGCGGTTGTTTTGCTAATTGCGATTCTTTGCTTTGGACGACTCGTGGCGTTAATTCCGATGGCGGCGCTGGGCGGTATGCTGATTATCGTTTCAATCAATATGAGCGAATATCGATTGTTTCTCCGTATGTTCAAAGCTCCTAAAAGCGACATTATTGTTATGCTGACGACGTTTTTGCTGACGGTGTTTATGGATTTGACGGTCGCGATTCCGCTTGGAATGATTATGGCGTCGTTCCTTTTTATGCGGCGGATGGAGAAAACGTTCGGCGCGGGAGAGATTCACGCTTTGCATCGCTTGCAAACTTACGACCCGGAAGAAGATCAAACCGCGCTGCACGTTTTCGACATTCCCGACGGCGTTCAGGTTTATGAAATTAACGGTCCGTTCTTCTTTGGGGCGGCGAGTAAATTTCAATCGCTTATTCAGTCGGATATGCCGTTGGTATTGATTTTGCGGATGCGAAACGTACCGGTTATCGACGCGACGGGAATGAACGCTTTTGAAGATTTGGTCAAACGCGCGCAAAAACGAAAGACGACCGTGATGATTACCGGCATTCAGCCGCAAGTGCGAAATATGCTGGAAAAATTCGGATTGCTGCGGGAAATCGGTTCGTTCAACATATTCAAAACGCTTACCGACGCTCTTCCTTACGCGGCGGAAATCGTGCAAGCGGAATTGGAGGCGAGACGTCAAACGCACAGCGACAGCGTTTTCTCGCGTCTGACCGGACGTTCTCAATCAAAGATCGTAAAGAAAAATATTTCTGATCCGCCGCTTGGAGAACAGAAAAATTAAAAGAGAGTGAAAAGCTAAAAACGAAAAATAACGCATTCCGCTTGCGAACCTTTTCACTCTTAACTTCCTTCGTTGCGAATGTTCAATGTTCGGAAACGGCGAAATTCCTGCACAAGGAGCGTCATACAAAGTATTGCGGCAATGCCGTCTGTAATGGGCGAGGCAATCCAAATTCCGTCGAAACCCCAATAATAAGGCAATATCCAGTAAAGCGGAATCAAAAAAACAATTTGACGAATCAACGTAATCGCCAACGCCGCGTAAGCGCGTCCGGTTGCTTGAAAATAATTGGCTGTTATCACCGCGATTCCAACGCATGGAAAGAGCAACATGAAAATCCGAATCGCGCGTATCGTCAGCGGCGTCAAGTTGGGATTTTTTATTAAAAACGGAGAAGAAACGAGATGCGGAAAAATCAAGACAAAAAGCGTATAAACCGTATTGAGAATAATGGTAAACGTCAACATCAACAATAATGTTCGGGCGACGCGGTCGTATTTTTTCGCGCCGGTATTGTATCCGACAACCGGTTGTCCGCCTTGACTGATACCAAGAATCACCGAGAATACCAGCATGAAAATCGACTGGCAAATCCGCATGACCGCAATGCCGTCTTCGCCCGACCAACGTTCCGTACCGTATCGGTTGAATTGATTATTGATAATCGCGACGACGATACAATTTGCAACATTCATAAAACAAGGCGCTAATCCCATCGCGCAAATTTGTTTGACTTGCGGAACGTCGAACCGCACATATTTTAATCTCCACCGCAACAATGTTCGTCCCGAAAGATAATACCACGCAATCCAAACAGACGACGCTCCCTGCGCAATAAGATTTGCAATCGCGGGACCTTCGATTCCCGTTTTAAGAACAAAAAGAAAAAACCACGAAAATAAAATATTCACAACCGCCGAGAGAATTAACGTTATCATAGCGACATGAACTTTTCCTTCGCCTCGCAAAAAGCTGTTGACTCCGAATGAAATTTGCATAAAAATTGTGCCGCAAATAATGATTCGGAGAAAACGTTTCGCAAGCGGCATAATGAGCGGAGTAGCGCCGAAAAAACGAAGAAGCGGCTCGATGAAAATCAATCCGAAAGTCATAAAAAGAACCGTAATAAGAAAGAAGAGAAAAAACGCGGTTCCAAGCAAACGTTCCGCTTCGTCCATTCGGTTCTGACCGATACGAATCGAAAGAAGGGTACTTGTGCCGATACCGATCATCATGCCCGCCGAAAGCATAATCATCATAATAGGCAGCGTCAGCGATACGGCGGTTAATCCGTCGCGTCCGAAAACATTTGCGACAAAAACGCTGTCAATTACGCCGTATGACGCGTTGACAAACATTCCGGTTACGGCGGGAATCGAAAAACGCACGAGTAATCGACCAACCGGCTGCTCGCCCATAAATTTTGCTTGTTCTTCGCGATTGATAGTCATTGCGTTAGGCGGGAAACAGGAGGAATTTCTATTATTCAATCACATCTATCCAACGGAAGCCGATTTCTTTTTGGGTGCTTTCTTGTCGGGCAACGTGAAAACGCCGCTTTTCGTCAAGGCGTTTTCCACCCATCGGACAGTAAGGCAAATCGTTCCCTTGCAGACGCCGTATTCGGTCGCGATACGATCCATCGTCCGATACTCCCGTAAGTATTTCAGGGTAATGTAGAGTTTGTCTTCGACCGTCAACTTAGGCGGCTTACCGCCTTTTTGGTGCAAGACCTCAAATTCTTTTTGAAGAATTGCACTCATTTTTTTAAATGTATTAAAGGTTACTCCGTATGCCCGTTTAAAAACAACCGCTTGGGTATTCTGTGCTTTTTTTGCTTTTCTCATGCTACCATATATAAAATAGAGGGTGTATTAAACAAATCTATTAAAAAATCATTCTCATTGTACGAATCGCAGTTTTCATTCTGTAATTCGCTTGTTCCTGTTCTGAACGCCGTAGAATTATCATTTCTTTCATGGCGCTAATGTCTATAGTTCTTATCCTATTATTCTATCACTTTGGGAGTTCTTTTCAATACATGAGGCGTTACAATTAAAGAAGGTCTTGTTGCATAATTATTTTTTACATAACTACTTTTCTTCATTAAACTTGCATTCAAAATTTTAAACACTACATTTTATGCGTATTATTGTATGTATTTTTCAAACATATCTAAAATACCGATATGTTTGAAAAACAACATCAATAACACATTCAAAACACGACCCGTTTTATTTTTATGTAATTCGTCGTCCCTGAAAAAGCGAATATCCCTTGAAAAATAGGGTTGAGGAGCGTTTTTTGTTTGTTAGAATTTGCAAGTTGTTTTTTGCAAAGCAGCGTTTTTCAAAAAACTGCGGCAAGACGAATTGTTTCGTAACCGGCGTGATCGAATTGGCGAAGAAAAAATGAAAACGCTTATCGCCGAAACAATCCGCCCGGCGCTTGAGAATCCATTCGTTTCCCCAAAAGAACTCTCCAAGACCGTTGGCGATAC
>JAISZO010000038.1 GCA_031269105.1 Planctomycetaceae bacterium
CATGCGACGCTACAAATTGAATGCGACGACCGGAAATGCAGAACAAATATCGATAGATACTTAAAAAATGCGACTTTCGGGGGATGGATGAAGTGAAACTTTGAGGGATTGCTCCCCGCCGAAATCAATAGCAATGATATTTTTGGACATAATGGCGTTTTGTTAAAATATGGAATCAAATAATAACGAAAAACGAAAACACAAATGTTTTTAACGTTTTTTTATTTTTTTACGAGTCCTTTTTCGATAACCTGACCGTTTTTTTCAATAGATTTTTTATAGACTTGGCAAACCACGCCGTATTCGATATAACCAAACGTATCATATTTCTCTTCTAATGAAGCGTCCCAAATCAATCGTTTTCCATGAACCGGATTTCCCAAACGACGCAAGGACTTGTTTATTGACTTTTCCAAGTTGAATAAGTCGAACTCACTTGTTCTTCTGTGAATCCGCCTTTCGGAGATTGAGGAGAGCCGAGATACCAGTTGCCGGAATTGCTTGACGTACTCATAATTGCTTTTCGCCCCGATACATAAGCAAGAAAATCAAAATTAAAAGAATGATTCCCATATTTCGACGCAAAAATGAACATGCGTTTAAAAAGAAAAAGGGAAGCACGTCTTTAAAAATAAAATTGCGTCCCCAGCAGAAGGCTTCGCACGGTCTATACCCATTGACGCAAAAACGCACTTCCCAATATAAGGATAGTAACAGATTTTTACGCTCAAATGGGTATTTCTGTAAAATAACAGGTCAGCCGCTGTAATTTTCAACAAAAAAATTACAACTCAATGCTTTTTTAGCTTAAAACACCGAGTACATGCGAATTTACTGCTGGATTAAGCTATAAAATTATAATGTGAATAACAACTCGCATTATTTCTTATTATAGGGAAAATTAAAATTAACGCATAAGAGAAAAGTTAGAAAAAATTCCGCAAAAAATTAAATTTCTCATTTCCTTCTCAAAAAAACTTCTCTTGTTTCTGGCTTTAATTTTTCATATAATCGCTCGATTTCTTCTTTTTGTCAAGTTGGCTAAAATACATTAAATAAAAAATTATGTTGAAGGCGATTGAGCTTTCCGGCTTTAAGAGTTTCGCCGACCGGACGCGAATGGAGTTTGCGCCGGGAATTTCTGCGCTCGTGGGACCAAACGGATCGGGAAAATCCAATATTGTCGATGCGATTAAATGGGTGCTGGGAGAGCAGAGCGTTAAGAAACTTCGCGGAAATGAAATGACCGACGTCATTTTCAACGGTTCCAGCACGCGCCAGCCGGTCAATACCGCCGAAGTTACGCTCGCCTTCGACAACTCGCAGCGCATTTTCAATCTCGACGCCAGCGAAATTCACATCACGCGGCGGGTTTACCGTAGCGGCGAAGCGGAATATCTTATCAATCGTCAGCTCTCGCGTCTCAAAGACGTGAAAGATATGCTCAGCGGAACCGGACTCGGAACGCAAGCGTATGGAATTATCGAACAAGGACGCGTTGAACTTCTTTTACAAAGTTCGCCGCAGCAGCGACGCGCGATTTTTGAAGAAGCGGCGGGAATCAGCCGATTTAACGCGAAAAAAGCCGAAGTCCAACGCCGTTTGGAACGTGTTGAACAAAACATTTTGCGGCTCTCCGACATCGTCGGCGAAATCGAAACGCAACTTCGCAACACAAAATCGCAAGCGGGCAAAGCGCAGCTTTATCGGCAATACACCACGCGGCTACAGGAACTTCGGATTCACGCCGGTTGGATTGATTGGCGGAAATGGTTGGCACAGGTGGAAACGTTGCGGGAAGAAACTTCGCAATTCACGCTTCAAGAAATGTCGTTGCTAGAACAAACCGATCATGCCGAAAAACAACTTGCGGGAATCGATAAGCAATTGGAAGAACTCGCGCGGGAATCGAAAGATGTCGTCGCGGAAATTGCCGGAATCACGGAGCGTATTGTCGGCGAAGATTCGACGATTGAATTACAGGCGGCGCAAATTGAAGAAATTGAATCGGAAATTCAACGTAACGGGCAGCAGTTGCTGGATTTAACGCTGCGAAGCACCGACGCCGACGAGATGATGCGCAAAACGGATGAAGAAATTCGCACGCTCGACAAACAACATCAGCAAGTCGTTGCAAATTATGAACAACATCTTACATTGACGGACGAACTCGCCAAACAATATACCGAAATCGAAGAAAAACGCGATTCGTTGATCCGCGAATTGGACGCGAACCATCGTTTGACGAATCGTTTGGCTGGCGAAATCAGCGGCTTTGAATCGCGTCAGCAAGGATTAGTGCAATCGCGTTTGAAAAGCGAAAAACGCCTTGCCGCCATTCGTCAGCAAACGGTAGATTTGAAAGAGCAGTTGGCGAAACATCGAACATTGTGCGAAGAATTTGCCGTCAAGGCGGAACGCCGACAAGAGCAGCTTGACGCCGCAAAAAGGCGGAAAATCGAGCGTCAGGAAAAACTTGAAATTCTTCGCGGAGAACTTCTCGACAAAAAACAACGTCAAAGCGGAACGTCGGAACGCATTGCCGTTTTAGAAGAATTGTTGCGTTGTCACGAGGGATTAACTCCGGGCGTGAAAGAGGTTTTGCGTCAGCCGCGCACGCCGGAAAGTCCGTATCGTTTTGTGCATGGCTTGGTTGCGGATTTGTTTCGCGTTCATGTGGAAGCGGCGTCGTTGATTGAAATTGCATTGGGACAAGCGGCGCAACATATTGTCGTGTCGCCGGAACCGGAAATCATTCGCGCGATTGAACGTTCATCGGGACAACTTGCGGGGCGCGTCGGTTTTCTCTGGCTCGACACGCAGGGCAACGACGCCGGTTGGATGCGCGGAAGTCATTTTGAAGGGCGCGCCGGCGTGCATGGACGCGCCGACCATTTTGTCGAAACCGATCCGCAATATTCGTTTCTCGCGCGGCGATTGCTCGGACACACTTGGTTAGTCGAAACGCTTCAGCAGGCGAAAACGCTTTATCGGGAAAGCGACGGACGCACGAATTTTCTCACTGTTGCCGGAGAATATCTCGCGGCGGACGGTACGCTTGTCGTCGGACCGCTGCACGGCACGTCCGGTTTGATCTCGCGGCGAAGCGAATTGCGAACGTTCAGCGAACAATTGACCCGCATTGAATCCGACGTGCGCGATCTCGAATTAAACCGCGACGTTTTGCAATCGCAACTCAACGAAGATGAACAAACGTTAGAACGCGCGACTCGCGAACATCAGCAAGCGGCGTCGGAATTGGAATCGCAACGAATAAAAACGGGAAACGCCGAAGAACAGTGGAAACAAATCGAAACGCAGGCAAAGTCGCTGGAGGAAGAAGCGGAATCGCTCGACGCGCAGCATGAAAAAGCGGCGATTGATCTTGAAGTGGCGCAGACTCAAAAAGAAGAACTCGACAATGCGATTGAACGAATCGAAACGGAATTGGAAATCACAAAGCAAAAATGCGCCGAACTCGACGAACAACGCCGCGATTTGTCGCGTAAAACGACGAACATTAAAATCGAATTGGCGAAGCGCGAAGAGCGGCTTGACTTTTTGCATGATCGGCGTAAACAATTTGAAGAACATCAAAAAGAGCGTTTTAATCTTCTCGAAGAGAATCGCAAACAGGACGTATTATTGAAATCGCGAGTCGATCAGGCGTCGCTGGCAATTTTGAAAATTGAATCGAATCTTGCGATGTTGTATTACCGCAAGGAGGAACTGGCGGTCGCGGCAAAGCGGTTTGAAGAATCGCGGTTAGAATGGACTCATTCTCGCGCGGCGTTGAATCATCAGCTCAAACATTCGCAAAACGAACTCAATAAAACTCGCGCGGAATTGCATAACCGTCAGCTTGAAACGGAACGTTTACGTCAGGAAATGCGGACGCTTACCGATCGGATGCGA
Source organism: Planctomycetaceae bacterium (assembly GCA_031269105.1). Classification (GTDB taxonomy): domain Bacteria; phylum Planctomycetota; class Planctomycetia; order Pirellulales; family Thermoguttaceae; genus WRMR01. The sequence continues at coordinate 3,916 of JAISZO010000038.1, forward strand.
GAAGATTATAACGTTGATATTTCTGAATGGCAGCCGCCGGTTCATTCGGAAAATTTAAAAGCGTATCAGCCGGACGCCGACGGCGAAGAAGACGCGAAAAATACGAATGAAAACGAGAATCAAGAAGAAAACGTTTCGCCGGAGTCCAAGTTGTCGAAATCCTTACTGCCGGAAAATTATCAAGCGGAGATTGACGAGCTACGGCTTAAAATTCAGAAAATCGGCAGCGTAAATTTGGAAGCGATTGAAACGTTGGAAACGTTGGAAACGCGATATACAACGTTGTCGAATCAATATCATGATCTTTTGAACGCCAAAAAAGCGATAGAAAAAATCATCGACCGAATCAACGGCGACAGTCAACAGTTGTTTGAGGAAACGTTTAACGGCGTGAAAGAACATTTCCGGCATTTGTTTCAAAAGTTATTTGGCGGCGGACATGCCGATTTGGTTTTGGAAGACGAATCGAAGCCGTTGGAAAGCGGCGTTGAGATTGTCGCGCGTCCGCCGGGCAAGGAACTCAAAAGCGTAACGCTGATGAGCGGCGGCGAAAAGACGATGACATGCGTCGCGTTGTTGTTAGCGTTATTTAATTTTCGTCCAAGTCCGATTTGCATTCTTGACGAAGTGGACGCCGCTCTCGACGAAGCGAACATCGACCGATTCGCCCGCATGGTGAAAGAATACGAAGACAAAACGCAATTTTTGATTGTTACCCACTCGAAAAAAACAATGGCGGCGGCAAACACGATGTACGGCGTTACAATGCAGGAATCCGGCGTTTCAATTCCAATTTCCGTGCGTTTTGTGGACGTCGGAGAAAATGGCGAGATTAATATTTCAGATAAAAACGCGGCGTGAAAAGCCGCGCGGGTTTTGCCGCATTCCCGCAAAAAATACTTTTCAATAACGCAAAAAATTTTTTGAGTTATTTCGTATTTGGGGAGTAACATTTTTAATTTTTCTCAAAAATCGAAACAATGGTCTTGTTGAATAATTTCTGCTTTTGCACTTTTAAGTAGAGTAGGCATTGACGTTTGTTCTAAGTTTTAATTCTTCGTATTATTCGACAAGACCAATTGAACTTATCGTCGGGAAGGGACGAACTGACGAATTGGTTTTCCGGCGTCTAAAGTAAATTCTTTTTGAGAAGAAGAAACTTCTATCGATAGCGGCGTTTTATTTGTTTCGCCATAAATTTCTTCCACCAAATTGTAAACTTTCGTTTCTCCTTCCTTTTGTTCCGAAGCGGAAGAAGCGATTTCCGCCGGATTGACAAGTTCTTGTTTGGAAATCACAACCTTATATTTTCCTTCCGCAACGCCGGCATAGAGTCCTTGCGTCCAAGGCGTTGTTAACCCCTGAGCGTCGGTAGCGCCGACGGCATTCCATTTGGAACCGTTTTCCGGCGCAAGAAAAACATTGGCTTCGGCAAGCGGTTTGCTTTCCTGTTGGATGATAATTTTACAGGGAAATAACTTCGGCAAATCCGGCGGAAGTTTGTTTCGGGAACATCCTATCAGCGTCGCCAGCGTAACGACAACGAGTATTTTCAGCGAGTATCGCATGATCTTTTCTACAACCTCTTTCCAAAAAGCAGGAAAGCATAATACTTTCCCGCACGTTTATAAAGTAGGTGAAATTTTTAAAACAACAATTCATCAGAAAGCGGAAACGCTTTCGCCGCCATTGGGAGAACCCAACGCTCCCCAAACGCCGTAAGGACTTCGACCGCTTGTCGCTTGTCCGGCGGACGCCCCGTTACAATCAATCGTATCCGAAACAAAATGAACGGAACCGTCAAGCATTCCGGCATTCACGCCGCCGGTATGATTTGACGTTGCGGAAAAGACGCCGCATCCGTTAGAACTTTCAGCATTGGCGTCATGACTGCATGAAGGAGAATTGGGAGGAAGAACCGTATGAAATCCCTGATAAATGCAGCGTCCGTCATAAAAACGTCCGCCGCGCAAATTATGACCGGGTTCGTTTGTAATCTTTGAATGATTCACAAGCGCCTGAGTGGATTTCAATGTATTTCGGTTTCCCGGTTCCGCTAAAACGGCAAGACCGCATTTTCCTACCGGACCGCCGTTATTTCCATTATCGGGACTTGCGACCTGCGCAACTCCGCCTTTGATATTTCTTGAACTTGTAACATTGGCAATCACCGTTTCGCTGATAACGCACGTATTACTTGTTCCGTCAACGCAAGCGGAAAACGCTTTCCACGTAACCGGCGAAAACATCATGCGCGAAGAAACCGCATCGCCGACATTGAAATAATTCCACATGCCGTCGCCGAAAGAATAAACGACATTCGCTCCGGCATAATCCTGATAAGGCGTTTTGGAATTACTTTCCGAAGGGCAAAGAAGAGTGGAAATCTTGTTTTTGAAAACGTCGTTCTTTGTCCAGGTTTTTAACGAACCGGGAACGCTCAAAAACGTCTCATAAAGAGCGCTTTGCTCCATATAAGACAGCAACTTGACAGAAGGACTGTACAGTGCGCCTGTCGGAACGCCAAGATCGTCTCCGTTGCCAAGCCAACTTCGCGATGCGGGTAAAGCTCCCATTGCATCGTGATAATTGTGCAATGCCAATCCCACCTGTTTCAAGTGATTAGTGCATTGCATTCTCCTTGCGGCTTCCCGCGCGGCTTGAACGGCGGGCAACAGTAATGCGATTAACACCCCGATAATCGCAATGACCACTAACAATTCGACAAGCGTAAACGCCCGCGATACAGAAATTTTGGCGACACGTTTGCGGACAAAAAGTCCAAGAAAAGTGTTTCCCAAACGGGCAGAAGCGCTCGCAATCACACGGGCAAAAATACTCGTAATAACGCGGGCAAAAAAGAGCGTTACAGTACGTAAAATACGGCTTATTAGCCCTTTTGCGTAGCCGCGGCGCGGGGGGGGGGGGGGGGGGGGGGGGGGGGGGGGGG
>JAISZO010000110.1 GCA_031269105.1 Planctomycetaceae bacterium
GATTCATGGAATCGGTTACTGACTTGGATTGATATGAATACTCCGTATCATGGCAATTGGGCGCGGGCAAATCAAGGTTCACGAATTGCGGCAATCGCAAAACGACGTTTAGAGTTGACAAATCTTTATGGGTCTGAGGCGATTGATTTTGAAAATAAAACGTTGGAGATTCAAACGATCCCCGTGAAAGCGTCTTTAAGTTCGCCGAAGTTTGCTCCTATAATTTCAGCCGCAAAAGAATCAAAAGATATATTAATAGGTTTTCCGCCAATGACTGCCGGCGAAGCAAAAAAACTTCAAAAGAAGAATAGTACGGAAACGGAAAAAACGATTCGGATTGACGATGATTTTACGATTAAGTTGGTGCGAATTCCTGCTTATGGTTCGTTGAAGAAATCGTTTTGGATGGGAACGCTTGAGATTACCAATGAACAGTTTCGCAAATTCGATCCGCAACACAGCAGCCGTTATGAATCGCGGACGGGTTATCAATTCGGGCGGCGCGGTTATAATGTCAACGGTGATGAGTTGCCGGTTGTTCGTGTGAGTTGGCAAAAGGCGAATGAGTTCTGCCGTTGGTTGAGTCGCAAGACGTTGCTTAATGTGAATCTTCCGACGGAGGAGCAATGGGAACATGCGTGCCGTGCGGGTACAACGACGCCGTTTTGGTTTGGGGACATGGAAACGGATTTTTCGCGTTTTGCTAATTTGGGAGATTATCGTTTGAAAGAGTTTGTAGCGGATACGTTTCATAAGGGCTGTACCGAAGTTTTGGTCATCCAGAATCCCAATCCGTTTGATGATCGTTTTCCGAAAGACGAGCGTTTTAACGACGGACAATTTCATCAAGTTGCGCCGGGCGGCTTGTTGCCCAATCCATTCGGTCTTTTTGACATGCACGGCAATGTCGCCGAATGGACGCGAAGTAATCACTTATCCGCGAATAATTCAACGTCAGAGAATCAAGAAAAAATTGTCAAAGGCGGTTCGTGGTTTGAGCGTCCTTATCGATGCACATCAAACTTTAAAATCTCCTATCCGCCGTATCAACCCGTTTTCAATGTCGGTTTTCGCATCGTCGTAGAAGATTAATTTAACGCCGCTGCTGAAAACAATTCCAAATCGGAAAACAATTTTATCCGAATTGATAAATTGTAGGTTTCTTTCCCAACTATGCCGCAGTTAAAAAAACGCGTAAACCAACGTCGATTTATTTATTTAACAACTAAAACTAAAACGAAAGCAAAAGGAGAACTAAAAATGAAAAGTATGTGTTTTTTACTCAAGGTAAAAAAAGTGTTTGGAATTGTCGTTATGGCAATACTGATTAATGGCGGTTCAGTTGCGGATACCGCTATTGCGCAACAAAATGTACTGCCGCCGGAACGAACTGGTTTTGAAATAGAGTCATGGGCTTATGATCGCGGCAATTTTGCCGTGAGTCTTAATCAGTATCGCGCCGGAGGTCCGCCCATGATCGCTTACGGCGGAACAACTCCCGCTTCAGTAGAATATGATATTCCGTTTCCTGCCACCGGAAAATATCAGTTTTCTATGTTTGCGGCAGTCCACGAAAAACGTCCGCTTACCGTCTTTCTTGACAACAAAGAAATCGGGAAAATCTGTTCCGAAAAAACAACAAAATCGTGGAACACTATCGACGCTCAATGGTTCGCCCCACTCAAAATTGAAGTCGAAAAAGAAGGGATTCATACGCTAAAATTAGTCGCCGATCCTTATCCGCCCCATCTAGTTCGGCTGCGTTTCGATTTTGAAAAACCATTGCCGGTTGATTTCAAACTTTACCGCCCAAAAGCAAAAAAGTTGCCGGAAAGTCCTGAACCGCAATATCAAGGCGAAACAAATTTGACCGCGACTCTGCCAAAACCGGACGCAATACGACGCGCTATTGTTGACCTTATCGAAACATATCACGAAAAATATCCGAAGGGAAAAGATTATTTGACGCAACTTGACGCTATTCTCGCACAGTCTCCGGTTGATCAAAATGCTTTAGAAAAACTTCGTTACGAAGCGGTTTTTCAGAACAATCCGGTTATCAATTTTGACCAAATTTTATTGGTTCGCCGCAACAATAAAGGATCGCGTTTAGGTTTTCCCGCCAACTGGGAAAGCAATTCGTCGCTGCCGAAAAACGGTTACAACGACGAAATTATGTCATTCGACGTCAAGTCCAAAGAATTATCGCCCGTTTACAAACCGCCGCGCGATACGTTAATCAGCGATCTCGATCTTCATTTCGACGCGGAGCGGTTAATGTTTTCGGCTGTCGGTGAGAATAATCGTTGGCATATTTTTGAATTGCAACTAAAAACCGGCGAGACAAAACAATTGACGCATGGCGACAACGACGTCGATTTTTATGATTCCTGTTATCTTCCCGACGGACGAATTATTACGACTTGTACGGCGGCGATGATTGGCGTTCCTTGCGTTGCCGGATCGTCGCACGTGGCGAATCTGTTTTTGCTTGATCCGAAAACGCAAAAAATCCGGCAACTCTGTTTTGATCAGGAACATAATTGGTCTCCCGCCGTTCTCAATGACGGACGCGTTCTTTATACGCGATGGGAATATGCCGATATTCCGCACGCCAATTCGCGTCTTCTTTTTCATTGCAACCCCGACGGAACGTCGCAACTCGAATATTACGGAAGCAATAGTTATTGGCCCGCGTCAATTTTGTTTACACGTCCGATTCCTAATCATCCGACTCGTGTTGTTGGAATTGTCGGCGGACATCATGACAACGGACGAATCGGCGAAATGGTGATTCTTGATCCGGCAATTAGTCGATCCGAAGCGGACGGCACGGTTCAGAAAATTACTGGTTACGGCAAAAAAGTTAAAGCGGCAGCGACGGATGGGTTGACGCGAAAGGCGTGGCCCAAATTCGTTCATCCCGCACCAATTTCAGATAAGTATTTTCTTGTTACAGCAAAACCTAAACCGGATTCGTTGTTCGGAATTTATTTTGTGGACGTTTTCGACAATATGATTTTGCTCAAAGAATTAGCAGGAAATGCGCTGGTGGAACCATTGCCCTTGAAATCCCGACAACTTCCGCCAATTATTACGGACAGAATTGACCAGAAACGCAACGATGCGCATATTTTCATTTCCGACATTTATGAAGGACCGGGCTTAACGGGAATTCCGCGCGGTACGGTCAAATCGCTTCGGCTTTACACCTATCATTATGCGTTTCACAACACCGGTGGGATGCTCGGCAGCGTCGGACAAGATGGACCTTGGGATGTTCGCGGTATTCTTGGCACGGTTCCTGTTGAAAAAGACGGTTCGGCACATTTTCGCGTTCCGGCAAATGTTCCTGTTTCGGTTTTACCACTCGATGAAAACGGTCAGGCATTGCAATTGATGCGAAGTTGGATGACCACAATGCCCGGTGAAAATTTACATTGCACCGGTTGTCATGAACCGCAAAATAATTCACCGCCGGCGAAATCAAGGTTGCCTGTTGCGTTACGGAAAAAAGCGTCGGAAATCACGCCTTACAATCCGCCGAATCCCGACGGAAAAACATTGCTGAAACAACTGAACGTCAAGGGTTTTTCTTTTGCCGAACAAGTTCAACCGGTTCTTGACCGTTATTGTGTTGAGTGTCATAACGGCGAAGCGGAAAAGGAAGTTAAGACGGCGTTGGTCAAAGACCGTCCTGTCGGCACTGCGTTAAACGGCAAACCGTTTGCGATAAATTTGCGCGGCGATCAAATGATCGAGGGTTGGTCATCTGCGATATCGGGCAATTGTGGAGTGAAATGGGGCGGCAAATGGTCTGTTGGCTATGACAATCTCCAACGTTTTGTCCGCCGTCCCGGAATCGAAAGCGATTACGGTTTGTTTTCGCCGATGGAATATTCTGTAAACACGACCGAGTTAATTCAGATTCTTAAGCAAGGACATTACGGCGTTCAATTAGACAAAGATTCATGGAATAAATTGATGACGTGGATTGATATGAATACTCCATATCACGGGAACTGGACGCGGGCAAATCAAGGTTCGCGCATTGCGGCAATCGCAAAACGACGTTTAGAGTTGGCAAATCTTTATGGGTCAGAGGCGATTGATTTTGAAAATAAAACGCTGGAGATTCAAACGGTTCCGGTAAAAGCGGTGGTTTCAAAAAATGTTCCTTCGCCGGATTTGATTGCGAAAGAGAAAAATAAGAGGTTGGATTTTTCGCCGATGACTGTTGACGAGGCAGTGAAACTCCAAAAAGCCAGCGGAACGGAAACGGAAAAAACAATTCAACTGGACGATAATTTTACAATCAAATTGACCAAGATTCCTGCTTATGGTTTGTTGAAGAAATCGTTTTGGATGGGAACGCTTGAGATTACCAATGAACAGTTTCGCAAATTTGATCCGCAACACAGCAGCCGTTATGAATCACGAACCGGTTATCAATTCGGGCGGCGCGGTTATGACGTCAATGGTGATGAGTTGCCGGTTGTTCGTGTGAGTTGGGAAAGGGCAAACGAATTTTGCCGTTGGTTGAGCCGCAAGACGTTGCTTAATGTGAATCTTCCGACGCAGGAGCAATGGGAATATGCGTGCCGTGCGGGAACGGCAACGCCGTTTTGGTTTGGGGACATGGAAACGGATTTTTCACGTTTTGCAAATTTTGGTGATTATCGTTTGAAAGAATTTGTCGCGGACACTGCTTATAGGGGATATACGGAAGTTTTGATCATACGCAATCCGAATCCGTTTGATGATCGTTTCCCGAAAGATGAACGTTTTAACGACGGATATTTTCTTCAGGCTGCGCCGGGCGAATTTCTTCCGAATCCGTTTGGACTTTTCGACATGCATGGCAATGTCGCCGAATGGACGCGAAGTAATAACCTATCCGCGAATAATTCAACGTCAGAGAATCAAGAAAAAATTGTCAAAGGCGGTTCGTGGTTTGAGCGTCCTTATCGATGTGCGTCAGATTTTAAAATTTTCTATCCGCCATATCAACCCGTTTTCAATGTTGGCTTCCGAATTGTCGTAGAAGATTAATTTAACGCCGCTGCTGAAGACAATTCCAAATCGGAAAACAATTTTATCCGAATTGATAATCGTAGGTTTCTTTCCCAACTATGCCGCAGTTAAAAAACGCGTAAACCGACGTCAATTGCTTTATTTAACAACTAAAACGAAAGCGAAAGGAGAACTAAAAATGAAAAGTATGTGTTTTTTACTCAAGGTAAAAAAAGTGTTTGGAATTGTCGTTATGGCAATACTGGTTAATTGTAGTTCAGTTGCGGATACCGCTATTGCGCAACAAGATTCACTGCCGCCGAAACGAACTGGTTTTGAAATTGAATCTTGGGCTTATGATCGCAGCAATTTTACCGTATTTCTCAATCAGTATCGTGCCGGAGGTCCGCCCATGATCGCTTACGGCGGAACAATTCCCGCTTCAGTAGAATATGATATTCCGTTTCCTGCCGCCGGAAAATATCAGTTTGCCATGTTAGCCGCAGTTCAGGGAAAACGTCCGCTCACCGTTTTTCTCGACAACAAAGAAATCGGGAAAATCTGTTCCGAAAAAACAACAAAATCATGGAACACTATCGACGCTCAATGGTTCGCCCCACTCGAAATTGAAATCGATAAAGAAGGCGTTCATACGTTAAAATTGGTCGCCGATATTCCTCCGCCCCATCTGGTTC
>JAISZO010000197.1 GCA_031269105.1 Planctomycetaceae bacterium
CAATGTACTACCCAGAACGCGTAGTTTACCAGATTAAGAACAATTCGGCAATAAAAATTCTTAACGAGGACAAACCAAGACCTTCCTAATGGAAGACGACTACTGCGTAACATGAGTTAGTAAAGTAAAATATTCAACTTTTTTAGTGAATATCTTAACTTGAAACTGCTGGGAATGACGGCAAAAAACAACCTTTTTCACCGGAACTTCGGGTTCGAAGTTCCCTTATCTGATTCACAACTGCGATTCGTCTTTTTCGTTGATCATTTTGCAGGCGAAATTAAACGTTACGGCGGTTTTTTTGCCGACGGTCACTTTCGCTTTCATAAAAAATACGTCGTTCATTCGGTCGGTCAGCGCGGCGTGAAGCAGCGTTTCATCGCCCGGACGCACCATCTGCCGGAATTTCACGTCGTTCATCCGTCCGACCACCGGCGTTCCTTTTTCTGTCGGCGCGTGCGTTTCTTTGAAATATTTGGAAAGAAAAATCGCTCCCGCCTGCATCGCCGCCTCGCACAAAAGGACTCCCGGAGCGATCGGATAATGCGGATAATGCCCGGCGAAAAAAAATTCGTTGCCGGTGAACGTTTTTTTGCAAACAATCTCGCGTTCGTTCCATTGCACGATTTCATCCACAAATAAAAACGGGTCGCGGTGCGGAATCGCGTCGAAAATTTCTTGCTGACTCATTAGGGCTAATAGGATCGTAAAAAAGTGTGCGGTTTTTGTAAAAATGATTTCCCCCAAAAATCACAGATATTCTTTTTTTCAAGGGGAAATTCGTTCAGGCGGAACGCCGACGATTCCGCCAAATTTTATGGTTTTATGTTTAGGAACGTTCTGAAACGTCAGTTTCTATCATTCTGCGGCGACGACCGGATTGATCGGCACGTAACCGCATTCGCGGACGGCGCGTTGTCCGTCGTCGGAAAGCAGCCAATCCCGAAGTTTCGCCGCCGGCAAATCGTCGGCGATTCCTTTGCGCGTTACGACATAAATCTCGTAAACAAGCGGATATGTTTTGTCGCGGATGGTTTCGTAATTTGGAAACACGCCATCCACCGCCAAAACCCGCGTTTCAAGTACGCGAAGCATAAAATGTTCGTAATGATAAACGGAATAACCAATTGCGTTTGGGTCGCGTTGCAAATCGGAAAAGATAAAACTCATTCCTCCGCCGGATTCTCCGAAGATGCGACGGTTATTACGAAAATTTTCATCGCCGCGAGACATTAATTGTTCCGCCGGAACAGCCAGCGGAATTGTATTGCTTGGTTGGAAAACATCGACGTTCTGGGCGGCGGGGAAATCAACGCTCGGCGGCGTTGTTTCTTCAACGTTTATGGGTTGCGCAAAAACCTGCGGATGCTGGTGTGACGGTATTTGTGCGGCGGGAATCGGCGACATTCTTGGTTGTTTCGTTGCGGACGGTTTCGCGGCGGGTTGAGGTCGATATTTTTGCAGCGCTTCGGGCGTAACCACCAACTCGTCCATTAGTTCGCGGCTTCCCGAATTGCGGTTACGTTCATAAGGGATAACCTGATTTTGACTTCCGCCGAAATCGCTCCATGATTTTTGTTGCTGCGAGGCGTAAATGGATTGAATTTGTTCCAGCGTCAAACTCTCCACCGGATTTTTTCGGTTGACGACAAAAATGAACCCGTCCAAAGCAATCGGGCGAATGTCCAATTCCACGTCGGCAAGTTCCATCGCTTTCTTTTCGTCTTTCGACGGACGGCGGGCAATGAGAAGAATTTCCGATTGCGGAAACGCGAATCGTCCCCGATTATCCGGCGTTACGGTCGGATCAATGGTCGGATACTTTCCTTTTTCATCCGGTTGAACGTTGTAACCGTCGGCGCCCGGTATTTGCGGGTAGTTGTTAGAATTAGAATTAAAAGGATGATTGGGATTGTTGGGATCGGCTTTCGTCAGTTTACCGATCAAAGACAAATACGCTTCATGCGTTCCCTGAAACTGTCCGAAATATTGCCAAAAAATATTTCGTTGTCGGAACGTCGCTTTTTCCGCATCGGCGACAACTCTCAATTCGGTTCCGGGAGAATTGTTATAGGAATTATCGTGAAAACCCGTGTTGGGCAAAGGTGGATAAGTTCGGAAAAACGGCAGACGATTGTTGTAATGGTTTTGGTTTTGCATCGCAACTACCCATTGATACGGCACGCCCAACACATAAGACGCGACAATCGTGCCCAGATTGAGACAACTTGTCGAGCCGTCCATTTCAGGGAAGTTCAGAACGTCGAGACCGGCTGTTTTGCCGTTGGGTTGTTGTCGGGGCTTGAGCGATTGCAGTTCTCTAAGATGCGAATCCAGCAGATATTCGTTGATTGCGGTTTGGTGCGCGGTAATTTTTTGCTGTTCTATTACAAATTCTTGTTGTTTCAGCGAGTAAAGCCGATGCAATTCCTGTTTTCGTTTCTGTAGTTCGCCAAGTTGCGGATCGTCCGGCGAATAATTCGGATTCTGATTGTCATCCGGCAAAGCAACGTCGCCGGACACAATTGAATCGCCGTTGTACGCCGCCGAAGGGTACGCCCTCGAAGGGTTAGGGTAAAAAACGCCCTGTTGTCCGAACAACGGCGAAAAATTCGCCACGAAAAATGCCGATGCAACGAGACACGACGCCAGGGAAATAATAAAACGTTTCATTGTTTTACCTTTCTTTTTTATGAGTTTAAAAACAATTTTACAAAACAATAATGATTTTTTCAAAATGTCAATCGGGCGACAATGTTTTGAAAAATAAAAAGATCGTTTTTAACTTTTATCTCACGCCTTCCATTCCACGTGTTTGACGGCGTATTTTTCGATGACGTCCATGTTCGGGTCGAAACCGATACCGGGTTCGTTCCAAAGTTCGGCAACGCGGGCGTCGGGATAGTTTTTGATTTCATAGTCCAATTCGTTTTCGGAAATGCTCGCCATTTTTGTCGTCAACGGCTGACCGGGATCGGCTTCAAAGACTTCTTCCGCGCGAATATAATCCACAGGCAACTGACAATTCGGAAGAGCCGCCAACGCGGCAACGTGTCGGTATCCCACCGACGAAAGGAACGTCATACCGCTGTAACAGATGATTCCTCCCGCCGAACATAAATCATGAACCGCTTTTGCCGTTGTCAATCCGCCGATACGTCCCGCGTTAAGACAAATCACCGAAGCGCTTCGCAAATCAATGGCAATTTCCGCCTCGTAGTAAGACGTAACGGACTCGTCTAAACCAATCGGCGTCCGCAGCGAATCCTGCAACATCGCGTGACCGACATACTCTTTTGAGGAAAGCGGCTGTTCCAATACGGCTGGAAAAAAATCATCGAACCGATAAATCGTGTTGCTATGATTGTTAAGATTGAGCGCGCCTTCCACGTCGCATTGAATCGTCATTTGCGGAAATTCCGCGCGCACGGCGGAAAGCATATTGATATCCCAACCGGGTCGGATTTTTAACGTGATTCTTCGGAATCCGTCGTTTTCCGCGCGATGGAGTTCCGCGAAAAATTCTTCGTGAGAATCCATTCTATCGAAAATCAATCCCAAAACAATTTGCCGCCGCGTTCCGCCGAGAATTGCGTGAAGCGGTTTTTTTTGGATTCTCGCATCCAAATCCCACCATGCCATATCGAGAATTCCTTTGGCGTGCCGGTTGCCGCGAATTTGTTGGAGCGTTTGTTCCAAATCTTTCCCGGAATCAATATTTCCCGCTTTTCCGACGCGGGGAATCAGGGAATCTTTCAAACACAAAAATACAGAATTTGACCACGCGGCGGTCAAAACCGGCTCGTTCCCCGGCATGACCTCGCCCCAGCCGGAATGTTCTCCGCTGGTCAGTCGGACGAAAACCGAGTCAATATATTTGTGAGGCATATCCGCCAGCCGCAATTCTTTTTTGAGCGGCAAACGAACAACATAAGCGTCAATTTTATTAATTCGCATAATTTCAAAGGGAAAATAAAGTATCTATTGCGATAGTAAAATATCTATCGCGTGGTAAAAACAAAATCTATGAATAATATAATGAGATTTTCGCGTTTTTACTACTCCCCCTGAAAAAAAGCAAAAGTATCTCCACAAATATTTTAGATTTTTACTTTCATAAAACCTTATTTTCATTTTAATTCTTCTAACAGCGCGCGGTAATTTAATTGGCTTATACAAACGTATTGAATCATAATTTAAGTTTATTCTCAATTTTCGGATCAATTTTGTCCGGTAGTGTGTTTTCGCGAGTCAATCGTTTTGTCCTATAATAGGCCGAAGCCCACAGCGCTTTCACCTCGCTTGACGCCGAAAGCAGACTTGTTTGCGAAGCGTTTCATTAATCTCTTCTAACACATGATTACGCTTGAACTTATGAAAATAATCGCGACGGCTCGGAATCGGAAAATCGCGAAAATTTTAACCCCGTCGTTTCAGAAGTGAGAGACTATTTTTCTCAAACAAAAACAAATCTTTACGGCGCGGAACAACGCAACAGGCTGCTCGGAGGATGGGTAACGTCCGGAAAATGCGTCGGCGTCCGACGAGTACGGAAATGAAACTTACGAGGAAGAAACTTTTTTGCGGTAAATCTTGCGCCAGCGGCGTTCTTCTCTTTTCGCGTTCTATAAAAATGAAGAGTTTCCGCGGCGAAGAGAAGAATGTCAAAACCGTCTGTTTTGAGAGTGTGAAATGAATTTCAGAAAAGAAAGAGAGCTAAAGGTCTCTTGTGTTCTCGTTGGCGGTTATGTTTTTGTACTCGGATATTGCCTGCATTTTTGTTTTCCCGTCGGCGTCTTTCTCCGTTACCCAAATTTCGTCTTTTCGGATATACGGATGATCCATCAACAAAACGTTGTGCGTCGTAAAAATGAGTTGAGTTTTTGTATTTTTATTTCGGGAATCCAAATACTCTTGCAACAAACGTTTTGTCAGCAAAGGATGCAAATTTTTATCCAGTCCATCGCACATGACGACTTTCCGAATATTTTTTTGTTTAAGGAATAAGAAATACGGCAATTTCGCCGACTCTAAAAAGGTCTTTGTGATTTAATACAAGAAGACCAAAGTCGAACCATCGTTTCACAACGTCTAAATCTTCCTGTTCGATTTGTCCGGGCATCGCTTCCGCCAGAAAAAGGTCTTTCGGCGGAATTTTCCCGCCAATTATTTCAAGGCGTTTTCTTTCCTTCCAACTTAATTCAGGAATGACAACAGTTATCGCCGTACCTTTTCTCATATAAAGAAGCGTTTCCTCATCGTCGTCTTTTACGATACGCGACAAGCGTTCCTGATGGATTTTGCCGTTTTTCACAGCAGCCGTTTTTCACAGCAAAAGAAAATTCGTAAATCGTATCGTTGTCGCAATAAATTTGAAATTCAAAAGAAATAGGTTCTTTATTTTTCGGCGCAGAAATAGGGCAATAAGAGAACCGCGATATGTCCGTCGCGTCTATTTGTTTGCGAATGAATTTCTGACACATTTTGAAAGCGTCCAAGAAATTGCTTTTTCCCGATAAATTTCCGCCGTAAATAAGCGAAACGGGAAGTAGCGAACATTTAGGATATTCTTTCAAAGTCGCCAACGTTTTCCGACGCCGCCGATCTTGTCCGGCAATCCTCGAAAATTCTGTTTCGTCGGCAAACGATTTCCAATTTTTTACAGTAAACGATATCCGCGTAATATTGTCCTTATCTGATTTTCAAAGAATCTGTCCCCGCTATTCTAAGACAGGCGGTATGGATTACTTTTATTATCAAAATAAACTGTCGGAAATCCTTCAAAGCGCCGATCTCTTTCACAGAGAGAAAACGGCGGCTTCCCGTTGGAAAACAGAATTGCTCAAAAAGGCGACCCGTTGGTTAGACGACTTTTTGAAGCGAAGAAAGAACCTCCCGCTAGGGGATCCGTATTATATCCGTCAGGCGATTGGGCAAAACGCGGCTCCGCACATGGACGACGCTATTTATCGCGATTCCCTTTTGAGGCAGATTCGCGGCGACGCGGGAGCGGGTTTGTTGGACTCTGTAGAACGGCAGGCGGTAAGAGGAACTGTAAAACACAAGGTTCTTGGTCCCGCCGTTCCTTCTGTCGAACTTCCGTTTGACCTTGATACGACCGCGTGGCGCGGATTGAACGGCGGTCGATGGGGGAAACCAAGACAAGAATATCTTATTGGAGGACGGATGTATCATTCCGGTAAACAAGATATGCCTGTTTACTATGGATCGCGTCCTGAAATTGCGGCGGAATACGCCAACAAACGAAATATGACGATGAGTCCGTTTTGGACTCCGGGTCAACATTTCATTGGCGAGTTCGATTTGTCGCAGATTTCTCCGCGACTTTTTAATAAATATTATTCGCTTCACAACAAGGTATTGCCTGCGAAACCGTGGACGGCGAATTACGGCGAGCAGAGTCTGAAAGGCAGAGGTCCTGAGAATCAGATAAAAGCGTTTTTACGGGGACGTAGAGATCGAGGCGAATATCAGATCACAGGATTAGGACATAATGTTCCCTACCGCCGTCTTTACAAAATGGAAGCGAGCCCTGTGGACATTTCGACGATTTCCCGCCCCGCCGGAGCGCGTTTGAGAGAGGCGAGAGCGCAAGAAAAGTTCATTGATTTCATTAACGGCGATACAAGGCTTACGCCGGTGGAATTGCTGGAACCGACAACGGCGCCGATGCGTCGTTCGAGAGCGTTTTTTGAGAGATATTCTTCTCCGCAGGCCTTGGAGAAGTATCGCAAGTCTCAACGGAAGCAAGTCGTGCAAGAACAACAAATGCAACGTCTTCTTCAGGAGTTACAAAAGCGGGTGACTCGTTGGGAGAAATTTGAATCGAAGCCGCAGTCGCGCTCTATGCCCGTGACAGATTGGGACGTCCTGGATCTGTCGGAGCGATACCCTGAGATTAGTCATAAAATAACAAAAGATTTATTAGAGAAGTATAGAGACGTTATGTATTAAATATTAACTTTTAAGTCATCGAAAAGGAGAGAAAGCGATGTATGCGAAACCGCGCAGCGCTATTTACGGAGCCGCAATAGGAGATATTTGCGGCTCGATTTATGAATTTCAGAATCGAAAAACGGATCATCCTGAAGAGATTGATCTGATGAATCCTTTATGTTTTTTCACGGACGATACGGTTCTTACGGCGGCGGTTGCCGATTCTCTGGAGCATCATTACGACTATG